>CAXNJF010000174.1:0-4672 GCA_964202585.1 Trichlorobacter sp.
CCGCATAAAAAGCCTGGTTGTATCGCTGATCAGTTCTGTGTCGTCACGTTCAAGGAATGACAAAACCTCACGTAACGGCCAGATCGACTTGCGCAGGTAAATCACCTCTTTTTTCAGGTCATTCAACAGCACCAGCGTCCGGGGGTGAGGATGCATGGCAATATCCTCTTCAATGATAATCAGGCGTTCACCAAACTGTTCCAGTACGGTAAAATAGCGGTCAACCACCGCATCCAGAAGTGTGTAGACCAGATAATCGGCTCCCATGGTTCTGATTTTGCCTTTACCGGAACGGATCCGCTCTCTGACCTGATCAAAGGCATCACCACGAATCCCTTCCTGAAACGTCAGTACATAGCCCCTGCCCAGTACCAGGCTGAGTTGTTCCGAGGTAAAATCCCCATCCGGCAGCGGCAAAAGCATTTTAACCACAACAAACAGATACTCATCGTAATCCTCAACCTTGGGGCGTTGGAGCGTGCTGACAATATCCTCCAGCACCAGAGGATGCAGATTGTAGGATTCACCCAGACTGCGGATGGTTTCAACCTGATGCACCCCCTCGACATCCACCCAGACAACCCCTGCCTGTCCGGGTGAAAAAAGGCTGACATCAAGCTTTTCGGAGCGGATCTCCCGAACTCCTTGTTCACCATATGCAAAAACAGAGATGCTGGCCGCATCCGCCGGGGCTTCCCCGATATGAATCAGGCTTCCGGGGGGTAATCCTTCTTTTGCTGAGCGGGTTTTGAAGAGTCTACGGGAACGCTTCATCACTAGATTCCCAGGATATCTGCCATGCGTAGCAAATCATCATTCAGTTTTTTCTGGCCGCCCTTTATCACCATTTCCAACAGGGTGGTAGTCAAAGAGTTGGCAGAAGTTCCAACCATTACCCCTTTTGTCCCGGACAGTAACAGTTCAACTGCTTTTCTGCCAAAACGGCTTCCCAGAAGACGGTCGAAGACCGTTGGCGCCCCCCCGCGCTGATAGTGGCCCAGCACGGTTACCCTGGTTTCAAACCCAACGGCATCCTTGATAGCATCAGCGATGGACTGGGCATGGCCGGCCCCCTCAGCCATGATGATCAAAGCATTGGTACGTCCCTCTTCATAGCGGCGGCGCAACTGATGACACATTTCAGTCAGGTCCAGTTCCACCTCCGGTACAATCGCAAATTCGGCTCCGGTTGCAATGGCAGTGGTGGATGCCAGATAGCCGGAATTACGGCCCATCACTTCGACAATAAAGGCCCGGTCATGGGAGGAGGCCGTATCCTTGATGCAGTCCACAGCGTAGATGATGTTGTTGAGGGCCGTATCCACCCCCAGGGCCATATCGGTATAGGCAATGTCATTGTCAATGCTGGCCGGAATCCCGATGACCGGAAAGCCCATCCTGTCCAGGGCCAGGGCGCCGGACAGCGAACCATCCCCCCCCACCACAATCAGCCCTTCCACTTCTTGCTTCAACAGGTTGGCCAGAGCCTTTTTGCGTCCCTCTTCAGTCCGGAATTCCTGGGAGCGGGCCGATTGCAGGAATGTTCCACCCCGTTGCAGAGTTCCGGCTACTGCCATCGAATCAAGCACAATGAAATCGTTTTTCATCAGTCCGGCATATCCCTTGCGGTAGCCGATCATCTGAACATCATTGGCAATGGCAGTTCGGGCCGCAGCCCTGATGGTGGCGTTCATACCGGAGCAGTCACCGCCGCTGGTCAGAATGGCAAGTCGTTTCATGGGTCTCTCCTTGGAGTTAGTAGAATAGCTGCAAAATATTGAAATATGACTATCGCCTCAGTAAGCTCCCGAATAGCCTTTTTCTGGTATTTGTAGACTTTTTCCAGGCTCCCGACAATCTCAAAATGTTAACTGATACTGAGACAGAAAATAGTCAAGGGGCAAGCAAGCGCCTCACCACTTTAAAAAATCCTGTCCAGAACTTTCTATTTCTGCATTTGGGTTGTACAATCAGCTGGTAAAATCACGTATCAAAGGGGAGCTCTATGAATCTGCCGGATCTTCTGCAACTCTCATCAAGCTACTGGAGTGCCTGCACCCTGCATGCAGCTGTCAAACTTGATATTTTCACCTGCCTCGCTGCTGCCCCAATGCCGGCACCTGAACTGGCGCGTCGCATCGCTGTTGATGAGCGTGGACTGGAGATGCTCTTGCATGCACTTACCGCAATGGGGCTGCTGCAAAAAGAGGAAGACAGGTTCCAAACCACAACGTTCAGTTCCGCCTGCCTCTCTAAAACATCAGACAGCTACATGGGGCATATTATCCTGCACCACCATCATCTGGTTGAAGGCTGGAGCCACCTTGATAAAGCAGTAAAAAACGGTGGTCCGGTACGGAACCGCCTGTCCCACGAGGCCGCCGATCAGGAGCGGGAAAGTTTTCTGCTGGGCATGTTCAACCTGGCATCACTGAATGCGCCACGCATTGCGGCGGGGCTTGATCTGAGCGGGCGTCACAGAATGCTCGATCTGGCAGGCGGACCAGGCACCTATGCCATCCATTTCTGCCTGCAGAACCCGGATCTGAACGCTGTTGTCTACGATCTCCCGACAACCCGGCCTTTTGCCGAACAAACCATAGAACAGTTTGGTCTGTCCGAACGAATTTCCTTTCAATCCGGGGACGTAACCACTGACCAACTTGGTGCGGGCTATGATCTGGCCTGGATCTCCCATCTGCTGCATAGCGAGAGTCCGGCCAACAGCGCAGCAATCGTTGCAAAAGCGGCAACATCCTTACATACCGGCGGTCTTTTGATGATTCAGGAATTTATCCTTGATGATCACAAGACGGCTCCGCTTTTTCCGGCTCTTTTCTCATTGAATATGCTGATCGGCACCCCGTCAGGTCAATCCTATGCAGAGCAAGAACTTTTCACGTTAATGGCCGATGCGGGACTCACCGGGATCAGAAGACTACCGATTGATCTGCCAAACGGCGCTGGAGTTATGACCGGTGTTGTCAGGTAAAAATTGTACCGCTCTATCCGGCGGGACGGAGCGGTGGAATTGATCCGTGACTCGGCGGGTCAGGCTTCATCCCTTTCGTTTATCAAGCAGCAGTAACAACGCCGGGAGAAACAGCAGAAACGCCAGCACGATCGCGGTCATACCCAGCGACATGACGGCGCCGATACTGAATACCCCCTGATGACGGGCCACCATCAGGGCTCCGAAGCTGAACATGATGGTCAGGGCGTTCAGAAAAACCCCTTTACCGGCGCTGCTGGTTGCTACCTCTATCGGCGATTCCTCCCCCTTCAGGTGACGGCTGATGATGTAGATGGCCGAATCGATTCCTACCCCCAAAAGCAGCGGCATTACGATGATGTTCGCTACGTTGAACTTGAGACCAAACAGCCACATCCCCCCCACCATCAGTAACAGCCCCACTGCCAGCGGTGTCACCCCCAGCAGGGTGGAACGCAGACTGCGGAAGGCGAGCAGCAGGATCAGTACCACCCCGCCCAGTGCATACAGGAAGGCCTGCAGATACGAGATCTTCAGGATCTTGAATGATTCATAGACGCTGACCGGTTCACCGCTGGCGTGGGGATCAACCGACTTGATCTGGTTAACAAATTCCGCCAGAGGCTGCTCGTTGAAGATCTCTTTTTTCGGGGCGATCTGCAGCAACAGACGGCCATCCTTGCCCACAAAGCGTTGCTTTAAGGCAGCCGGAACATCTGCCTCGGTCACCGCATGGGCGTTCAGGCTTTCCTTCAGCAGCTTCAGCTTCTCCGGCAGCGGGGCAAACATGCTTTCCTGCATCTCCCGCAGCATGGTCAGGGCGTTGCCGTCCTTCTCTTTTTCAAGCCCGGCAAAGAACTTGTCCAGAGTTATCAGGAAGGAGGCTATCGGTTGTGCCTCAATCGCTTTGTCTGCTGCAAGCCGTTGCTTGAGTTTGTCCACCCGGTCACGAAACCCTTCAAAGACCGCTGGCAGTTCCATCACCCGCAGATTCTCCTCGTAGGGTACCGGATTGACCGGTGCCATGATCTGCTTTATCCGTTGCAGCTCAGCCAACTTTTCCGGCTGTTGATTCGGCACCAGGGCAGGCAGGCTGACGACATGATCGACACTGGACAACGCTTCAAAGCGCTTGGTCAGCTTGATCGCCTCGTCACGGTCTCTGGCCATAGAGACACCGAAATAGCCGGAGTTTTCCTTGCTCTTCATCAGTTTGTAGGCGTAGGTGACTGATTCAAGCCCCTTGGCCTGCAGATTAAGCATGTTAAAATCAAACGGTACACGGGTGAGGGCAGCAATCCCTGCCAGTGCAAGGAAAACAGTGACCGCCACAATCAGCCCCGGCCGTGTAAACAGCCGCTTAATCCCTTGCCCCTTGCCCCTTGCCCCTTGATCCTTGCCCCTTGCCCCTTGCCCCTTGTTCAAAATAACCAGCATGGCCGGCAACACCGTAAAGGTAGCTACAAAGCAGACAAAAACCCCCACGGCTGCAATCAGGCCCAGTTCGGCAATCCCCCGGAAGTCGGTCAGCAGAAAGGTCAGGAAAGCCAGGGCCGTGGTGGCAAAAGCCAGCAGGATCGGTCGCAGGTTAGTGGCAAGACTCTCCTGCAACGCCTGTTCAAAGGGGATCTCCTGCAGCAACTCCTGATGTCGCAGCACCACCTGGATACCGTACTCCAC
>CAXNJF010000175.1:0-4632 GCA_964202585.1 Trichlorobacter sp.
ATCGAGGGTAAGCCGGACCGGGCCGATGACTACCGCAGCATGGTGATCGCTGCCCGGAACAGCCGTCCGATTACCCTGGGTGAAGTGGCCCAGGTAACCGACGGGGTTGAGGAGCGCCGTAAACTGGCCCTGGTGAATGGCCAGCCTGCTATCGGTCTCGATATCTACAAACAGTCCGGCGCCAATCAGGTGCAGGTGGTGGATAGCGTCAAAAAGGTGATGGAAAAGCTTAAAACAGAGTTGCCGCCGGGGGTAACCCTGTCGCTGGTGCGGGACGGCTCGATCATGACCCGCCAGTCGCTGGCCGATGTGGAGGAAACCCTGATCGTGGGGGGCATCCTGACCGTACTGATCGTGTTCATGTTTATCAATTCCTGGCGTTCCACCGTGATCACCGGCATAACCCTGCCGATTTCCGTTATCTCCTCTTTTATTGTCATGAACGGTATGGGCATGACCCTCAACGTGATGACCCTGATGGCGCTCTCCCTGGCGATCGGTCTGCTGATCGACGATGCGATTGTGGTGCGGGAAAACATCGTGCGCCATCTGGAAATGGGCAAGGACCACATGGAAGCCTCCCGTTTCGGCACCGCCGAGATCGGGCTGGCGGTCTTTGCCACCACCATGTCGATCCTGGCGGTGTTTGTGCCTGTGGCCTACATGCGCGGCATTGTTGGCCGTTTCTTCTTCCCGTTCGGGATCACGGTCTCCTTTGCCGTACTGGTCTCGCTGTTTGTCTCCTTTACCCTTGATCCGATGCTCTCTTCCCGCTGGCATGATCCTTCGATCCATATGAGGGGCACGCGCAAAGGGATTGCCCGCTGGCTGGAGCGGTTTAATGACCGGTTTGACACCACTGCCGACAAGTACCGGGGGATAATCGCCTGGGCCTTGCAGCACCGGCGCAAGGTGGTGATCTCTGCTGCAATCGCCTTTGTAATCGGTATGGTGGTGATGGGAACCCTTGAATCATCCTTCATGTCAAGCGAGGATACCAGCGAGTTTCAGGTGTCATTCCAGACCGCGCCCGATGCCAGTCTCAAGGAGAGTGAGGGCCGGCTGCAACAGATGCTGTCCCGCATCAAGGATATCCCTGAAATCAGACACACCTACGCCACCATAGGAGCCGGTGACAATGGCACGGTGCGCGGCGGGTTGCTGTACATCAAGCTCAAGGAAAAGGCAGAGCGCAAGCGGGGACAGTTCGAGATCCAGCGCCTGATCCGGGAGCGGTTTCGCAGCATTCCCGGTATAGACTTCTCTATTGAAGAGGTGGGAAGCGTCGGGGGTGCCGCCAAGCCGCTTAATGTCAACATCAAGGGGGATGACACCGCCCTGTTGAAAAAGTATGCGGCCCAGCTCAAGCATGAAATGTACACCATCCCCGGCATTGTTGATCTGGCAGCTACCCTGGAGTACGACACCCCGGAATACCGCCTGAAAGTCGATCGTGAAAAGGCCCGTTCTGCCGGGGTCACCTCCAGTGCCATTGTGGAGAGTCTCTCCCGTTTGGTGGGGGGCGAGGCGGTCTCCAGCTATGAGGATGAAGATGGTGACGCAGTTGACCTGCGGGTGCGGCTGCCTAAACAGCTGCGTGAGCATCCGGCCCAGGTGCGTGAGCTGAAGATCTCGGTCACCGATGCTAATGGAGCTATCCACCTGGTGCCGTTGGCTAGCATTACCACGGAGACCGTGGCTGCTTCGCCGACTGAAATCAACCGCCGTGACCTGTCCCGACTGGTCACGATCTCGGCCAACCTGGACAGGTTGCCGATCGGAACGGCGGTCAAGCAGGTTGAAGAGGTTGCCAAACGGGTCAAGATGGAGCCGGGCTACAGTATCAGCTATTCCGGTGAGGCCGAGGATATGGCTGAATCATTCGCGTATATGGGTGAATCCCTGATCCTGGCGGTGCTGTTTGTCTACCTGATCCTGGCTGCCCAGTTTGAATCGTTCTTTGAGCCGCTGGCGATCATGTTTTCCCTGCCGCTCTCCATTGTGGGGATGGCCGGTATGCTCAAGATTACCGGTGACACGATCAACATCATGTCGTTGATCGGTCTGATCATGCTGATGGGATTGGTGACCAAGAACGCGATCCTGCTGGTGGACTACGCCAAGGTTTTACGAAAACGGGATGGTCTGGAACGGACCCAGGCGGTGATCGAAGCAGGCCGTACCCGGCTGCGCCCGATCGTCATGACCACCTTGGCCATGATCTTCGGCATGCTGCCGCTGTTCTTCGGGGTAGGGGCTGGAGGTGAAGGTCGCGCCCCGATGGCCCGCGCCGTGGTGGGTGGCCTGATCACCTCGTCGCTCCTGACCCTGATCGTGGTGCCGGTGATGTACACCTATCTGGATGATTTCAGTGTCTGGCTGAAACGCAAGTGGAAAGGACAGCACTGATGCAGTCGGCGTAACAGGGCGCGGAAAAAACAGCTTGCATGAAACTTTTATCGCAGTATAATGCGAATAAATTACTAGTTATTCGGAGTATAGCGTGTTTGAGTCTCTCCTTGTCGACCAGAACCCGCATTGGGATGGAACTCTGTACCAAGCAGGTATTTCTCGTGATCTCCTCAACAGGGTGAAGGATTATCTGGATCTCCCGCACATTATCGCGTTAGTTGGTGTACGGCGTTGCGGCAAGAGTACACTGGCACGACAGACTATCAATCACCTGATCCGTGATAAAGGCATTCCACCCCGCAATATCCTCTTCCTGAACCTGGAAAATCCGCAATTCAGCAGATATCGTAACGAAGTTTCTTACCTGGGGCGAGCCTATGACGATTATCTGAAGCTGGTTGCGCCGACTGGAACAGTCTACTGTTTCCTTGATGAAGTGCACTTCTTTACTGAATGGCAGGTTTTCGTAAAAGCCAGGTATGAGCAGAAAGGCATTAAGTTTGTTGTAACAGGCTCGAATTCACACCTGCTTACGTCAGAGTTCATTACCATACTTTCAGGTCGGGCAATGCCCGTAGAGGTATACCCCTTTTCGTTTCCGGAATTCGTCGATGCTCACGGTCTGCAACTTGCCGATTCTGTAGATATGATCAGGGAGCGCAATCGTTTGCGTGGATTACTGGATGATTACCTGAGGCATGGCGGATTTCCGGAGATAACCTCTATCGCAACACCAGCCACTGAAAAAGAAGTTCTGGTAATGTATGCACGGAACATTCTGTATCAGGACATAGCCCCCCGGTTCGCCATAAAGAAGGCGGTTGAACTGGAAAATCTGTTCTTCTACCTGGCTTCAAATATATCCATGCTCTATAGCTTTAACAAACTTGCGGCGCTCGTGGGTCTCAATGATAAAACGGTCAAGGATTACCTCAGCTATTTTAATGATGCCTACCTGCTGTTTACCCTTGATGCGTTTGCCTTCTCAGTGAAAGAGCAGATCAGAAGTCCGAAGAAGGTCTATGCGATTGATACCGGCATGGTCGGTGCTGTTGGATTTAACTTCAGTGATAATCTAGGGCGGTTGTTGGAGAACCTGATCTTCCTTGAATTGAAACGCCGGGGGTATGAATTGTACTATTATAAAACCGGTAATGGCCTGGAGGTGGATTTTGCCTGTTACGCCGGGGGAAAGGTTACACAACTGATTCAGGTAACCTATGAGATGGGTGAGGAGCGAACCCGCCACAGGGAATTGCGGGCACTCGTCAAAGCGATGGAGGAAACAGGATTGGATAAAGGCCTGATTATCACCTATGAAGATGAGGATGAAATGGTTCTGGACGGGAAATTAATTTCCTTGATTCCAGCGTTTAAGTATTTGATTTCAGATTATTAAGCATGCCTGACACCTCTCCCACCATACTGTTGGACTCCTGCAGCGTGGATCGGTTCAACTCATCCTGGCGCTTTTCCGGCCATTTCGGCACCCTGTCTGCCGATACCGCTGATCAGGTTGTTACCGCGCTTGAGCAGGCCGAGACCGTCACGCAGCAGGGTCTGTATGCCGTGGGGTTTGTAGCCTATGAGGCGGCCCAGGCCCTGAATCCGCACCTGCCTTCAATGCCTCCCCGAGAAGGCCTCCCGCTGGTCTGGTTCAGCCTGTTCAGAAAACGCCATTGCGTAACGGTTGGAGATGGGCTGCCAGCAGGCACCACTGAAGCCCCGGAACTTACGCCTGCTGGAAGCCAATCTGATTACGAGATCGCCATCAGCCGTATCCATACAGCCATTGAACAGGGGCAGACCTACCAGATTAACTACACGTTTCCCTTGCAGGGGCACTGGCTGGGCAATCCGCTGCAGCTGTACCGCACCTTGCTGAATGCCCAGCAACCGGCCTTTGGTGCCTTTCTGGATATCGGCAGCCACACGGTCATCTCGACTTCTCCAGAGCTGTTTTTCAGCATCAAAGATGGTCTGGTCACCGCCAGACCAATGAAAGGCACGGCCCCCCGCGGTCGCTTTCCTGCTGAAGACCAGACCCTACGGGAACAGTTGCAACAGAGCAGCAAAGAACAGGCTGAAAATCTGATGATCGTTGATCTGTTGCGCAATGACCTGGGGCAGATTGCAGAAACCGGCTCTGTTAGCGTGGATAACCTGTTTAGCGTTGAGCAGTACCCCACGGTGCATCAGCTGACCTCCACCGTCTCTGCC
>CAXNJF010000176.1:0-4629 GCA_964202585.1 Trichlorobacter sp.
GCGTTTGATGATCCACTTATCCCCGGTGTTACCTGTCATGTCAGCTACCCGACCAAAGGCGGCATCAAAGGTGCGCTGGGATTGGTGGAAGAACGCTCGGAAGCCTCCATCGCCTGCCGTCAGACTGGGCCGATCACTCTTCCGGCTAAACTGAAGGACGGGCAGGAAGTATTTGAGAAGGGCCGTTCCATCCTGTTCAAAAAACTCCATGTCATCAGATTCCTGGACAAAAAGCGCAACGTCCTGGTGTACCTTGCCTTTACCGATAAACTGATCGATGGCTCACCCAAGCACAGTCTTTCCTCTGTCCCGATTATGCCGTGGAGGAACTGACGGGATGGGTATTAAGGCAGGAATCAGCCTTGCACTGTTACTTATTTTCGCCCAGACGGCATATGCTGCCAGAGTAACCATTGATCCTGGCCATTCAGCCGCATCGCCAGGGGCCACAGGGTGCAGTGCCACACCGGAATACCACTATAACCGGCAACTGGCCGACACCGTAAAGGAAACCCTACAGAGGTCCGGTGTTGAGGTTTTACTCACGACAGAAAAGCATCACACCCCTTCGCTTGCACAGCGGGCGGCATTGGCGCAGGGGTCAGATCTCCTGATCTCCCTTCACCATGACTCCGTGCAACCGCAGTTTGTCACCAGATCAAGGGATGGTGGTGTCTGCTCAAGCAAAGCATCAGGCTTTTCGCTCTTTATCTCAACCCGTAATCCAGCTTATCTCAAATCACTTGAGTATGCCACCAGACTGGCAAAGGCACTCAAGGCCAAGGGGCTTACCCCCACGCTCCATCATGCTGAACCGATACCAGGAGAAAACAGAATACTGCTTTCCAGCGAACTGGGCATCTACCAGTATGATGAACTGCGGGTATTGAAAACCAGGGAAACCCCGGCCATACTCCTTGAGGCAGCTGTCATTGTTAACCGGAACGATGAACAAAAAGCAGCCGGCCACACGTTCCGGACAGCCATCGCAGAAGCAATACTTGAAACCATCAAACAAGGAGCACATCCATGCAAAGAATCCTGCCAATTGCCCTCATCACCCTCCTCTGTGCATATCAGTCCTTTGCTGCCAGCTTTGACTGCGCCAAAGCGACCACCAGAACCGAAAAAATGATCTGCAGCAACCTGGAAATATCCAGGGCTGATGAACAACTTGCAACTGCCTACAAACAGGCTCTGGGAAAAACAGCAGACAAGGCATCACTGAAACAGCAACAGAAACAATGGCTCAGGTCGCGGGACAGTATCAGTGATGCAGCCAAACTGCTGCAATCCTATAACCAGCGCATTACTGAACTGGAAGCAGGAAAAGCAACCGTTACCACTATCGGCAAGGTGAATCCGGTCGGCACCTACTCCTACCGTGAGGGCGGGTATTCCGGCACTATGGTGATAACCCAGACATCAGACTTCCCGGTGACCTGGAAAGCTCTTATCACTACTGTAGAGAAGGCTCCAACAGCACATACCTGTGATTTTGCGGCAACCGGCACCAACCTGATCAGTAGCGCTGCTGCTGTTGAGGCGCAGTTTCAATCAACGGTTGATGCGGGAGACGAACCGGCTAAATTCACGGTCAAATTTACGGCTCAGGGCGCTGAAGTGGATGTGCAATCCAAGGGGCTTGAATGTGGTATGAGGGGGTATTTGGGGGGTAACTACCACAAAAACATGAAAGGCAGGAAATGAGTTGGCTGTAGAGAAACCTACGAGAATAAAGGTTTTAAAGGTTATTTTGTGGTAGCTGTTGACTAAGTTGCTCCCATGCAAATTGATGTTAAACCGGAGAGAGTATGAAGACGGTTTACAGTGCTCAAAACCTTTCGCTTGTAAGCATTATCCAAAACCTGTTGGATCAGCACGGGATTACCTGCTGGATCAAAAATGAATTTCTTTCCTCTGGTGTCGGTGATCTCCCACCTATAGAATGCTGGCCACAACTATCTGTTGCAGATGATGATTTTGCTGCGGCGAAAAAGATTGTAGAAACAGCTCTGATAGAAACAGCCGGGCCGATATGGACATGCAATTCGTGTGGCGAGGAGATAGAAGGTCAATTCACTGAATGCTGGAAGTGCGGGGCAAGCCACAACGCAGATGAGCTTCCGGGTTCACCCATGAGGGCAAGATCGAGCAGATGCTGCAGCAGCTGAAAGAGGGCAGGGCAAAGGTGTTGTTCGACCTTGCAGGTAACACCTGGAACATCATGGCGTCTGATTAACTGAAGAAAACAAAATGGAACATGAACAGACTTTCTCCGTTGAATAACTTGCTATTTCAAGCAGATTCGAGATCGCTGCACTGGTAAATATCCACTTCTTCGGAAAACCGGAGCGCTCATACTTCCGCCTTTCGCCTGACGGCACAACCCTCGGGTTCATGCAACCCTACGAGCGCCGTAACAACATCTACGTCGTGTCTCTGTCGGCAGACTGCAGCGTGCCGGACTTCTCCGGGGCCAGACAACTCACTGCAGAAACTGAGCAGGATCAGTTCAATACCGTACTTACCACTGACTTTCGTACCAGTGTATCCCACCCCCGGTGGTCAGATAATTTTTTGAACAATCGCTTTGAGCGGTTCACGACTTTGAATGGGGGGATGCTTACCCTGCTGAAAACAGACAGGGCGAGGTTACCCCCGCCCTGTCTGTATGTCGTCTGTTTTCTTGCAACTACTTATTTATATTATAAAAAACGTCATGACCTTTAAATTCGGCCGTGGTATCCAGCTCGTCCTCAATCCGCAGTAACTGGTTGTACTTGGCAACCCGGTCAGTACGGCAGAGCGAACCGGTTTTGATCTGGCCGGCATTAACAGCCACGGCCAGATCAGCCAGGGTGGTGTCTTCAGTTTCGCCGGAGCGGTGGGAGATCACGGTAGTATAACCGGCCCGCTTGGCCATCTCAATCGCTTCAAGGGTCTCGGTCAGGGTCCCGATCTGGTTCAGCTTGATCAGGATCGAGTTGGCGATCCCTTTCTGGATCCCTTCCTTCAGGATAGCCGGGTTGGTAACAAACAGGTCATCACCAACAACCTGAATCCGTTTGCCCAGACGATCGGTCATCAGCTTCCAGCCGTCCCAGTCGTTCTCAGCCATGCCATCTTCAATGGAGATGATCGGGTACTTGTTGACCAGGTTCTCATAAAAATCAACCATCTGTGCAGCGGTCTTCTCTTTCTGTGCTTCGTTCTCCAGGGTGTAGACCCCCTTTTCCTTGTCAAACAGTTCTGATGAGGCCACATCAAGGGCCAGCAATACGTCTTCACCCGGCTTGTATCCGGCTTTGACAATCGCTTCCATAATCACTTCCAGAGCCTCTTCATTGGACTTCAGGTTGGGGGCAAAGCCGCCTTCATCACCCACGGCAGTGTTGTAACCTTTTGACTTTAATACACCCTTCAGGGCATGAAAGATCTCGGCACCCATTCGCAGCGCCTCGGCAAAGCAGCAGGCGCCAGCCGGCATGATCATGAATTCCTGGATATCAACGTTGTTATCGGCATGGGCGCCGCCATTGATGATGTTCATCATCGGCAACGGCAGTTCACGGGCATTGGCCCCGCCGATATACTTGTAGAGCGGCAGGCCGGCCTCTTCTGCAGCAGCCTTGGCAACTGCCAGGGACACACCCAGAATGGCGTTAGCTCCCAGGTTACTCTTGAACTCGGTGCCATCCATCTCCAGCATCCGCTGGTCAATCCCCACCTGGTCACTGGCTTCCATGCCGATCAGTTCGTCAGCGATCTTGTTGTTAACATTATCAACCGCCTGCAGTACGCCCTTGCCCAGGTAGCGGCCCTTGTCACCATCACGCAGTTCCAATGCCTCACGCTCACCGGTTGAAGCACCGGACGGAACTGCAGCGCGGCCAAATGCGCCGGACTCAAGAAATACCTCACACTCCAAGGTAGGATTACCACGGGAATCAAGGATCTCCCGTGCATAGATATCAACAATTTCACTCATGACTGCCTCCTTCAGGGAATTAAATCAATCCTGTTATATATAGCACAGGACAAGGAAATGAAAAGGGACAAAGCTTGGATTTGTTATTTCTGACGTCGTGCCGGAGCGGCCTCTTTTACTCCACTGCCCAGGTATTCAGCCAGAAAAGCCTGCTTATAGGCCATAAAACGGTTGTCGGCAATTGCCTGTCTGATCTCTGTCATCATCTGCAGATAGAAGCTGACATTGTGAATGGCAGACAGTACTGCTGAAAGTACTTCATTGGCAGCGAACAGGTGGTGCAGGTAGGCACGGCTGAAGTTCTGGCAGGTGTAACAGGTGCAGGTGGGATCAACCGGAAAGAAATCCCGTTTGTAGTTTTTGTTGCTGACCCTGATCTTGCCCCGTCGGGTAAACAGGGTGGCACTGCGGGCGTAGCGGGTGGGGATCACGCAGTCAAACATATCAATCCCCCGCTCAACACTCTCCAGAATATCTTCAGGCAGTCCAACCCCCATCAGGTAGCGGGGCTTATCTTCCGGCAGGTGCGGGGCGGTCCAGCTTACTACCCGTTTCAGCAGTTCCAGCCCTTCCCCCACACTGACTCCACCGATGGCATAGCCGGGCAGGTCCAGTTTGCGCATCTCTTTGGCGCACAT
>CAXNJF010000177.1:0-4622 GCA_964202585.1 Trichlorobacter sp.
AGATCGGTCTCACCAACCGAGATACCGGCATTTTCCAGGTACGGGTTGAGGTGGATCTCCTCGGTGGCCATGGACTTTGATTTAACAACCGTCTTGACACCATTATCCTGGGCAACTTTCAGAATATACTCCCTGACCGCTGCCGGATCGTTAGACCTGAACACCGTAGCCCCACGGGCCTCGGCGTTACGGGCAAACTGGTCAGAGAGGAGATCCAGGTGGGAGGCCGCGCTGGATTTCAATTCGGCAATCCTGCCACGCAACTCCTCAAAGTCAATCCCTTCGTAGGCCTTGGCCCGGTTAACTTTATACGCTTCGGAAAAGGCCCCCAGCGCCCCGGTCAGGTTGGCATTGTTAACCGCTTTCTGAATGGATGCTTTAAATTCCGTTCCCATCAGTTAGCCCCTCCCAGTTCGTCACAAAAGACAATTATCAGCCGCGAAGGGCCATGCACACCGATGGTCAGCACCCGTTCAATATCGGCGGTACGGCTGGGGCCGGTGATCATGGCGATATAGCCGCTCATATCAGGATGAAGCCTGGTCAACAGGGTCGGCATGTCCGCCAGAATGCCACTGGTTGGCACCAGGGCAATATGGATTTCGGTCAGGGTCGAGACCAGCCTTCCGTCTACCGCAGAAGAATCACCAGCCAGTGTACCGGTGTCAGCAAGGGCCCAGTCCAGCTGACTGATGCCGATCTTTGCCGCTGCTGCCAGCTCTCGTGTTACCTCACGCTTGAGACCGGCAATCTCGTGCAGCGGCTGCCGATCAACGCCATCCAGAAAGGGACATGCCGCCCAGAGGGCGTATGAACCCGGGCTGTCTGCCACCCCCTCGCTCGTAAGTACGCTGGTGATGAAATCCAGTGCGAGCGCGTTTGTTGCAAAGCGATGGACCTCTGCGCTGACCGCCTCGGCTTTAACCTTGAACTGTTCATACATGGCAGCTGCTCCTGTTTCCTGCACGGCACTGTCAGATGCAGGTATAATTTGTAAAGCCAATCTGTAGATAGCCCATTAACAGATCATAAAAGTCCATAGTGAAAAGAGTTCATCCCTCTTATCATAATCAGATATTGACACGCTACAGAAAAAAATATAATTGGTATGACAAGTTTACCTCAAGGAGTTTCCATGCTGCCTTCCTTCATAAAAGAGCTGCAAACCATTGTCGGCAACCAGCACACACTAACCGATCGTGAATCTCTGGCGGTCTACGGTTACGACTCAACGCCGGAACTGGAGAGCAAGCCGGGGGTGGTACTGCTGCCCGACAGCACTGAAGAGGTGGCCAGCATCATGCGCCTCTGCCACAATGCTGGTGTACCGGTAACCCCGCGAGGTTCCGGTACCAATCTGTCTGGCGGTTCCCTGTCGGCCGGCGGTGTCGTCCTGCAGACCAGCCGGCTGAATCGCCTGCTGGAGATTGACGAGGAAAACCTGACCGCCACCATGGAGCCGGGGCTGATTACCAGTGCCCTGCACCGAGAGGTTGAGAGGCGGGGGCTGTTCTACCCGCCCGATCCGGGCAGTATGAACATCTCCACCATGGGGGGCAACGTGGCGGAAAACTCCGGCGGTCTGCGCGGCCTGAAATACGGTGTTACCGCCAATTATGTGATGGGGCTGGAGACGATACTGGCTGACGGCGCTCTGCTCAAGACCGGCGGCAAGGTGGTTAAGGATGTGGCCGGTTACGCACTCACGCCGCTGCTGGTCTCGTCTGAGGGAACCCTGGGGATGTTTACCTCGATTACCGTCAAGCTGATCCCCAAGCCCCAAACCAAGACCACCATGCTGGCCCATTTTCCGGTGCTGCAGGATGCAGCACTGGCGGTTTCCGCCATCATTGCCGCCAAGGTGATCCCGGCCACCCTGGAGTTTCTGGACAAGGTAACCATCACGTGCGTCGAAGAGTACGCCCATGTGGGGTTGCCGCTTGATGTTGACGCGGTGCTGCTGATCGAGGTGGATGGCCACCCGGCGGTGGTGGCGGAAGAAGCGGCTGCAGTAGCGGAGATCTGCAGCAAACATCACTGCTCATTTTTTCAGACCGCGCAGACCGCCGATGAAGCGCTCAGACTTGCAACGGCCCGGCGTACCGCGCTGTCGGCCCTTGCCCGACTCAAGCCGACCACCATTCTGGAGGATGCCACGGTGCCACGCAGCTGTATCGCTGCCATGCTGAAGGTGATTCAGGAGGCAGCCCTAAAACACAATGTTACCATCGGTACCTTTGGCCATGCTGGCGACGGCAACCTGCACCCCACCTGCCTGACTGATGAACGGGACCAGGATGAGATCAAACGTGCCCATGCCGCCTTTGAAGAGATCTTCGACGCGGCCATCGCCATGGGGGGCACCATCACCGGCGAACACGGGGTCGGGCTGGCCAAGAAAAAATATCTGCCGCGACTGGTGGGGGAATCGGGAATCCGGGTCATGCGGGGGATCAAGGCCGCCTTTGATCCACATGGGCTGCTCAATCCCGGCAAGGTGTTCTGATATGGACTACGTCAAACTGATCAACTGCATGCGCTGCGGCATGTGTCTGCCCACCTGTCCGACCTACAAGGAGACCTTTCTGGAAACCGCCTCACCCCGTGGCCGGGTGGCGCTGGTACGCAAGGTACAGGAGGGGGAACTTGACCAGTCCGAACGACTCCTGGAATACCTTTCGCTCTGTCTTGACTGTCAGGCCTGTGCAACCGCCTGCCCCAGCGGTGTCAATGCCGGTGAACTGGTGGCTGAATTCGCCTGTGAACAGAAATCAGACAAGGGGCTCGGCTTTATGGAGGAGCTGATCCTGCGCCAGCTGGTACCCCATCCCGACCGTCTTGAAACCACTATGGTGCCGATGCGGCTCTATCAGAAGACAGGTCTGCAAAAACTGGTCAGGAATCTTGGTATCCTCAAGATGTTCCCCAACCCGCTGGAGCGGATGGAAGGGTTGTTGCCGGAGCTGCCACCCCGGCCGTTGCGGCAGACCATTCAGGAGATCACTCCGGCCAAAGGTGCACAACGCGGAACGGTCGGTTTCTTTCTGGGTTGCGTGATGAGCCTGATCTTTTCCGAGGCCAGCCGGGCCACCATCCAGCTGCTCACGTCACTGGGTTACCGGGTAATCACCCCGCGCAATCAGGTTTGCTGCGGCGCGCCCAACATGTTGGGGGGCGACCTGGAAGGGCTGCAACAGGATGCCAGAAAGAATCTGGAGGTTTTCGGACAGCATCAGCTTGATTACATCGTGACCGACTGTGGCGGGTGCGGGGCGGAACTGAAGAAGTACGGTCACCATCTTGCGGGGAACGACGCTGCAGCAGCCTTCAGCGCACAGGTGCGCGACATCTCGCAGGTTCTGGCCTTGCATGCCGATGAACTGCGTTCCCTGCTCAAGCCGCTTGACCTGCGGGTCACCTACCACGACCCCTGCCACATCGCCCACTGTCAGGGGATCCGCCAGGAACCACGCGAACTGCTCAACCTGATCCCCGGACTGCAGTATGTCGAACTGAACGAGGCCGATGCCTGCTGCGGCAGCGGCGGCACCTACAACATCGCGCAACCGGAGATGTCCGACAGCATCCTCAGGCGCAAGCTGGACAACATCGCCGCCAGCAAGGCCCAGCTGCTGATCACCAGCAATCCGGGCTGCCTGCTGCAGTTGAAGAAGGGGCTGGCTGACCATCTGCCTCAGGTAGCCAGTATGCATTTGACCGAACTGCTGGCAAAGAGCATGGAAAGCAATCCAGCCCCCCGGCGCTCTGGGAACGTGGTCAATACTCCCTGAAAATGGTTGATTTGTTTGCAATATGCTGACAGTTTTAGTACAAATCAGGGGGGCGCTGTTATGCGCGCCCCTTACTCGTTAAAGATTGGAACGGTATGCCCTTTCAGCCCATCAAGCCGAAGAAAGTCTCTTCCCAGATAGCAGACCAGATCCGCGCCTCCATCCTGGCCGGTGAGTTTGCGCCGGGCGACCGGCTTCCCCCCGAACGTGAACTCGCCGAATCATTCGGCGTTTCCCGGCCATCAGTGCGTGAGGCACTCAATATGCTGTCTGCATCAGGTCTGGTCAGCTCTTATCAGGGCGGCGGAACGGTTGTCCTGTCGCTGGTAGAGACAACAGCAGGTAATCCGCTTGCCGAGCTGATCCGGGCTCAGCAAGAGCGTGCCCTTGATGTGATTGAGGTGCGCAAGGGGATGGAGTCGTGGACCGCTTTTTATGCGGCGCAGCGTGCCCTGCCTGAAGATATCCGGCGGCTTGAGGAGATCATCGCCGGAATGGCACGCAACCTGGAAGGGATGCTCCCTTCCGAGGATTTTGACGCAAACTTCCATATTGTCATAGCTCGGGCAACCCATAATATTGTCTGGCTGCACCTGATGCAGACCATTTTTGATGCCATGAAGGAGGTCCAGCAGACGGTCTGGCGGGCGGTCTACCTGACACCGGAAGATCACCAACTGCTCTTTCGTCACCACCAACGCATCTTTGAATGCATCAGACAACGTGATTCCGAGGCTGCGCGTCAGGCGATGCTGGACCACTTAAGCTTTGCCGAACAACGCAGCACCGCCTTTGTAACCAGACAACGTCAGTAATTGTTGACGGTTACAG
>CAXNJF010000178.1:0-4609 GCA_964202585.1 Trichlorobacter sp.
ATGAAGCTGCAAAGGTCGTTAAAGAAGGGACGCTCTTTGTGAACATAATAGAACCCTTCAGCCTGTGCGCGGGAAAGATGAATTTTCTTCATACCGGCAATGGTAAAGCCTGCTTCTTCAATCTTGGTGATGATCTTGCCTGACAGGCCTCGCTCAACGGCATCCGGCTTGATGATTGCAAACGTGCGTTCCATACTGTTCTCCTTCGTCAATTCATGTGTAGTAATGAGACGTTGCTCATAGCATGTGACTACGTGAAAAGTCAAGCTGTTACAGGCTATAACCGCTTACTCCAACAGCAATTTCAGGTAAAGGATTGCCAATGCAGCCTGATACGGTCTATTGTCTGTCCATGAGCGAACGTCAGTCTGTTACCAAACCAACCCCTTCTCCCCGCCGGGCCGCCTTTGATGCCCTGCAGCGGCTTTCCGGCAGTGACCTCCACGCCGATGACCTGATTGACCAGGAACTGTCCCGCAAACAGCTGCAGGGGCCGGACCGGGGACTGTTTGCCGAACTGGTCTTCGGCGTCCTTCGCCGCCAGGGCACCCTGGACCATTACCTGAGCCAGCTGGTGCAGCAACCCCTTGACCGGATCGAGCTGCCGGTACTCTTGATGCTGCGCCTGGGGTTGTATCAACTGCGCTATCTGGATCGGGTACCCAGCCACGCAGCAGTGCATGAAACCGTTGAGCTGGCCAAAGCGGTTCTTCCCCGTGCATCGGGGTTGATCAACGGTGTCTTGAGAAATTACCTGCGCAGACAGGAGACCCTGAAACTGCCCGATCCTGCCCTGCAGCCGTCAGCCTGGTTATCTGCCGCCCATTCCGTGCCGGTCTGGCTGGCAGAGCAGTGGCTGCAGCAGCTTCCCCAGAACGAAGCAGCCGGACTGGCAGCTGCATCAGCGGAGATTCCGCCGCTTACCTTGCGGACCAATACGCTTAAGACCAGCCGCGCTGATCTGCTGCAACGTTTTGCGGAAGCCGGCATTTCTGCTGAACCAACCCGGTTTTCACCGGAGGGGATTCATCTGCTTGCCAGAGGCACGGTTACCAGTCTGGCCGGTTTTGATGACGGCATGTTTATGGTACAGGATGAGGCTTCACAGGTGGCAACGCACCTGCTGACACCGCAACCGGGCGAGCAGATTCTGGATATGTGCGCGGCCCCAGGCGGCAAGGCCACCCACCTGGCGCAGCTGATGGCTGACCAGGGGCAGGTGGTGGCGACAGACCTGAACGCGCGACGCATCCGCCGTATCCGCGAGTCTGCGGACCGGCTCGGGCTAACCTGCATTTTACCCGTAACCGGTGATGCTCTGGCTCCCGGTTACTTGCAGGACAGGCAATTTGACCGGATCTTGCTGGATGCACCCTGTTCCGGCCTGGGGGTTATCCGCCGCAATCCAGAGGCAAAATGGCGGCTGACCCCGGCTGAGCTGACCCGCTGTGCCACCCGTCAGCGCCTGTTGATCGACGCTGCAGCAAGCTTGCTCAAACCGGGCGGCGTGCTGGTCTATGCCACCTGCTCTACAGCGGTTGAGGAAGATGAAGGGGTAATTGCTGATTTTATTTCACGCCACCCTGCGTTTGTGGTAGAAAATGGCGCTCAGATTTTTCCTGATTGGGCTGACCTGTTTGACAACTCCGGCCACCTGCGGGTCTGGCCCCACCGCCACGGAACTGATGGTTTTTTTGCTGTACGACTGAAAAGGATTGACCGATGAAAAAGATAGCACCATCAATACTCTCCGCCGATTTTTCCCGATTGGGTGACGAAGTCCGGGCTGTGGAGGCTGCCGGAGCCGATTATATCCATATTGATGTCATGGATGGCCGTTTTGTGCCGAACATCACCATCGGCCCCCTGGTGGTTGACGCGGTCCGCAAGGTAACCAGCCTGCCGCTTGATGTTCACCTGATGATTGAAGAGCCGGAACGGTATGTGGATGATTTTGCCAAAGCAGGAGCAGACATTATTGTGGTCCATGCCGAAGCCTGCCGACATCTGCACCGGGTAGTGCAGCAGATCAAGGGGTTGGGAAAAAAGGCCGGTGTATCACTGAATCCGGCGACACCGCTGAATCTGCTTGATTATGTTCTGGAAGATCTTGATCTGGTGCTGTTGATGACGGTCAACCCTGGTTTTGGCGGTCAGTCGTTTATCGAGGCCTGCATCCCCAAGATTCAGCAGTTGCGCGGTATGCTGGATCGTCGCGGCTGTGAGGCAGAGCTGGAGATTGACGGCGGAGCAAAATTGTCCAACGTTGCCCGGATTGCCCATGCCGGGGCTGATGTTCTGGTGGCCGGCAGTGCCGTATTCGGCAGTACCGATTATACTAGCACCATTGCCGAAATGAAGCGTTTGATGCAGGAACCGCGACTTTAATTCTCCGGCACTACCGAGGTCTGTTTATGGCTGACAGTGTACTGATCATCGACGATTCTGAAGCTGTACGGGAAAAAATCATCAAGACCCTGGAAGCACGGGATCTTTTTTCCCGCTTCTATCAGGCCGAAGACGGCCTGGATGGTTTCAAGAAGCTTTTGGCATCACCGGTTGACATCATTCTCTGCGATCTTGAAATGCCTCGCATGGATGGCTTCAAGTTTCTGGGGATGATGAAAGGCCGGCCTGAGGTGTCTGACACACCGGTGATTATCCTGACCGGTAATGATGACCGCGAATTAAAGATCAAGGGGCTTGAACAGGGGGCCTGCGACTTTATCACCAAGCCGTTTGACCCGGAAGAGCTGGTGGCCCGCATGCGGGTGCACCTGAAGATCAAGCACCTGCAGGATGACCTCAAACGTTCCAATGAACTGCTGCTGGAACTGTCCAACACCGATCACCTGACCGGCCTCTTTAACCGCCGTTTCCTGATGGAGAGCCTGGACAAGGAGGTTCAGCGGGCACGGCGCAAAGATGGGCAGGTTGCCCTGCTGCTGCTGGACATTGACCACTTCAAGCGGGTGAATGACACCCACGGCCACCTGCAGGGGGATGTGGTGCTGCAGAAGGTTGCGATCCATATCCAGAAAGAGCTGCGCAGCTACGATGTTGCTGCCCGCTACGGCGGCGAAGAGTTTGTAGCGGTTCTGCCTGACACCTCATTAAAAGAGGCCTATAACGTAGCGGACCGGATCAGACTTTCAGTTCAGGGGATGCGTTTTGCCGGTTCGTTATCCGATGAGCGGGTGACCGTCAGCCTTGGTATCGGCATCTTTCCGTCCCCCTGTTTTGATGATATTGACGGCCTTCTGCGAGCTGCAGATGAAGCGCTTTACCAGGCCAAGGAAGGGGGTCGCAATCGTGTTGTGATCAGCGACCCGGACTGTACCCATGAAAAGAAATTTTTCTGATCTTCATTATTGTTACTGAACAGGATACCCCGTGATGGTTCGATGCAGGCTGAATGTTTTTTATCTGTTGTCGGCGGCCCTGGTCGCCGTTTTTTTGTGGTGCCCTTCCTTTGGTGCTGCAGCAGACGCACCGTACAAGCTTACAGCACCCCCATCGGGAGAACGCTGGTTTTCAATCCTGATCGATAAGGAACAGGTCGGATTTTACCACCAGCAGATCACTCTACTGCCTGAAGGGGGCTACCGTTTTGAGGTTTACGGCAGTGTCAGGATGCGTGTCATGGGGTTCACCAAAGAATCCAGCTCACGGGAGACCTATCTGACCGGCCCCAACCTTGCCATGAGATCTTTTGAGGTAGAACAGACCATCAATGGCGTCAAATCCCGTTTGAGCGGCAAACTGGTGTCTGGCGGGATTCAGGTAAGGCGTGAGGTTGACGGGAAAATCACCCAGCGAACATTAAAGTCAAGGACAGACATCATTCCCGGTCCTGCCCTGAACCTGGTACCCTTTTTCAAGGCGACTGCCATCGGCAAGCAGCTGCGGACACTTACTTTTGACCCGGAAGAAATGGTGGTCAAGGAGGTGAGGATTACCGTGCTGGGCGAGGTGAAAACACCTGATGGTCAACCTGCCCTCAAACTGCGTAACAACCTCTACCCCTTTGTGGACAATGACATCTGGATGGACCAGCAGGGTAACACGCTGCAGGAGTCGGTCCGCGACGGCCTTGTCATCACCAGGGCTGAACCGGCAGAAAAGCAGGCCGGATTCATTAGCGGCATGGCCCTTTCAAAAAAAGACCTGATCTATGACTTTAGTCTGGTCAGAATAACCCCTCCTCTGAAACAGGCTCCTGCCAAACTGGCTGGCCTTTCGGTGTCAATTGAAGGCTACGGAGATCAGATTCCGTTGCTTGCCGATGGCTGGCAACAGGTGGAGCGTCAGAGCGGGAGAGCGGTAATTACCACCGGCACGCTGCGTAAGCCCCTGGAGCAGAGCGATCCGAAGCCGGTCGATCAACGCTACCTGCAGCCATCTGAAGGGATTGAGTCAAACGCAGCTGAGATCCTGCTGAAGGCGAAGGAGTTGACGAGAGATCTGAAAAGTGAGCGAGACGTTATCCAGACGCTGGTGGCCTGGACCTCCTCCTGGATTGAAGACAGCGTTGATGATGGCGGTACGGCTTTGGCAAGTCTTGCCAAGCGGAGCGGCAACTGTCAGACCCATGCCAAGCTCTACACCG
>CAXNJF010000179.1:0-4564 GCA_964202585.1 Trichlorobacter sp.
AACAGGTCGCCAATCTTTAAATAGAGGGAGTTGGAGCTTCCCGGCTGAACCTCTCCCACCATGACCGCCTCTTTAAACAGGGAGGTCATGCCACGGATATGGCCATTCTGGTCAATGATGGAGGTGATACCGGTGTTGGCCGCACGGACAAGGGGGGTGCGGGTTTCCACAGTCCGGAAAGCGGCCATGGACAGGTGCTGGTAAGGAGCGGAGGAGCGTCCGAACCAGGCATCATTGGTGATGTTGACCAGTACCCTGCTGCCGGCATTGACGTAGGCTCTGGCCAGATCAGGAAAAATCACCTCATAACAGACCAGCACCCCCAGCGGAGCAGACCCGGCTTTAAGCGCTTTTGCTTCAAGACCGGGTGCAAAGTCACCGATACCATGCACCAGCTTGTTGACAAACGGCATCAGACGGCCCAGCGGGACATATTCTCCAAACGGTACCAGATGCATCTTGTCAGTACGGCCGATTTCACTGCCATCCGGAGCCAAAAGAAAGGCGCTGTTCATGTTGGTGTAGCGCCCGTTGCGCATTTCCGCTGCAGGGCTGCCAAAGAGCAGGTGGGTTTTCAGCTCCCGGGCCAGGTTGCGGATCCGGTCGGAGGAGAGGCTGTTTTCCTGAAAAAAGAACGGAGCCGCGCTTTCAGGCCAGACAAGCAGGTCTGCCGGCTGTTGCGCAGTAGCCTGGCGGGAGAGCGCGGTGTAAATGTCAATGGTTGCTTCACGAAAAACTGGTGACCATTTGACCGCCTGATCAATGTTCCCCTGGATCAGGGCTACCCTGAGCGGTTTTGCTGCAGGGTGAGCGTAATTAAGCCGGAAAAAACCATAGCCAAGGGTCGTGGCTAAGGCCAGCACGAAGACGACAGCGCTTTTGGCCGGATAGGGGATTTCCGCTCCGGACAAGGCCCGGATGACCCGGTAGAAAACTACGTTACCCAGTACGATTAACGCGGTGATGCCGAATACGCCGGTGATATCGGACACCTGGATCAGTGGCAGCAGACGGTACTGCGAGTGCCCCAGCATGGTCCAGGGAAAGCCGCCAAAGATATAGGTGCGCAGATAATCGCCACTAACCCAGACCATCGGCATCAGCAGGGCTGATTTGATGCCAAGGCGTTCACCCAGGGTGGTTGCCCAGGCTGCCACGCCGTAAAACAGGGACAGCCAGGCGGAAAGCAGCAGCCAGAGCGGAATACTGGCAAACAGCGGCAGGTGACCGTAATCGCCCATGACTATAATCAGCCAGTACAATAGACCTGAATAGGCGACCATGCCGCAGAGGAATCCAAGTTTGAATGCCGCGCGGCCGGATTGGCCTTCAAGGGCGGTCAAAAGGGGGATCAGGGCTATCCAGGCCAGAAAGGACAGGTCCGCTTTGGGGAACGATACGGTGATCAGCAGTCCGGAAAAAACGGCCAGCAGGGCAGGGCGGAAAATGCCTGAAATCAGAGGCAGGTGAAAATGTGTCTGGCTCACTGGGCAGCGGGCTCCGCTAGAGCAGACAAGCGGGATATTCTGACCCGTTTAACCTTGCGGGGATCTGCATCAAGTATCTCTATTTCCAGGCCATGTCCGGTAACGGTTTCACCGGCGGTGGGAATGCCATCTGCCAGGTGAACCACCAGACCGCCAACCGTATCAAACTTGTCCCGCTCAATCTCAAGCTCAAACTGTTCTTCAAGCTCTTCAATCGGCAGGCGGGCATCACTGGTCAGGGAACCGTCAGAGTTGCGGATGTACAGCTCTTCCTCCATGTCATACTCATCCTGAATATCCCCCACAATCTGTTCAAGCAGGTCTTCAATGGTGACCAGACCGGAGGTGCCGCCGTACTCATCTACCACAATGGCCAGATGAACTTTTTTCTTTTTGAATTCCTGCAGCAGCAGTCCCAGCGGTTTGGTTTCAGGAGTAAAAAACGGCTGCCGCACCAGATTCTGCAGGTGGATCTGTGAGTCGGTTGTTCCCCAGCACTTGAGCAGATCCTTGGCATACAGAAGGCCGACAATGTTATCCAGTGTGTCTTCATACACCGGGATGCGGGAATGACCGCAGGCGATGATGGCATCAATACTTTCCCGGATTGACGCATCAATACTGATGGCAGCCATCCCGGTGCGGGGCACCATGATCTCGCGCACAACGGTGTTCCCCAGTTCAAGGATGGCGTTAATCATCTCCCGTTCCTGCTCGTCAACAATCCCTTCAACTTCGCCAGCTTCAATCAGATCGTGAATCTCCTCCTCGGTAACCCGTTTACGTCCGGTTACCAAACGGGTGACTCTGTCGAGCAGACCGGCCGGCCTGCGACTACTTCCTTCGTCCACTTGTGTTCCTTTCCTTTTGTTAGTTGGCTGGCAGGCTTGCCAGCCCTTCGTTTTTCAGCAGTTTCCAGATTTCCTGTTCCTTGCGCTCCATCCGGTGGGCTTCGGCCTCACCGCTGCGCTCATGGTCATAGCCGGTCAGGTGCAGAATGCCGTGCAACAGGAGAAATATCAGCCGTTCATAACCGGTCCAGCCACCAGCTTCAGCTTCCCGTGCAGCGGTGTCAGCGGAGATAACCACATCCCCCAGCGCATGAGGGGTAAGGCCGCTGACTTCACCTTCCTGCAGGGAAAACGAGATCACATTGGTGGGGCGGTCCTTGCCCAGATAGTCACGGTTCAAACGGTGAATCGTCCGGTCACCCGTAATGGTGATGGACAGTTCGGTCTGCTCAGGACATCCCAAGACGTTTAAGATCCTCGCCGCTGCCGTTCTGATGGGGCGCAGCGGGGCCGGGTGTCTTCGCTGGCTGTTCTGTACCATGATGTGCATTGCTTTTCTTGCCTCCGTTACTCCCTTTGTGGACCGGTTCCGGGTAGTCGATCCGGTGATGGAAGATGGCGCCCAGGATCCGGTTGAAACTTTTTGCGATCTCATGCAGGTTCTTGAGGGTCAGTTCACACTCATCCAGCTGACCATCGGAAAAGACCCGGTTGATCAGCTTCTGCACCATCCCCTGAATCCGATCCGGGGTAGGGTTGACCAGGGTGCGTGAAGCCGCCTCAACCGCATCGGCCAGCATGACCAGGCCAGCCTCGCGGGTCTGGGGCTTAGGGCCGGGGTAGCGGAACTCCTGGGGATCAACCTGCTGGCCGCTTGCCTCGGCCAGAGTCTTGGCTTTTTCGTAGAAGAACTTGATCAGGGCGGTACCGTGGTGCTGGCGGATAACGTCAATGATCGGTTGTCCCAGATGCTTGTCCCGTGCCAGCGCCTCCCCTTCCTTCACATGAGAAATCAGGATCAGGGCGGACATGTGGGGCGAAAGTTTGTCGTGACGGTTTTCACCACCATGCATGTTTTCAATAAAATAGAGCGGTTTGGCTGCCTTGCCGATATCATGGTAATAGGCTGCCACCCTGGCAAGCAGGGGGTTGGCCCCGATCGCTTCAGCTGCGGCCTCAACCAGGTTGCCCACCACTACGCTGTGATGATAGGTGCCCGGTGCTTTGATCATCAGATCCCGCAAGAGAGGGGAGTTAAGGTTGGCCAGCTCAAGCAGCTTGATGTTGGTGGTAAAGTGGAACAATGATTCAAACAGCGGGGTAAAGGCTGATACCAGCATGGCGGACAGCAGCGCCCCTACCAGTGTAAAAGCCACCACATACAGGGTTTGCATGGTAAAAAGTGAGCTGTTCATGGTCTGAAAGCAGAGCCCCATGGCCAGATTGACCACGGCAAGTTTGGCCCCGGCAGTGTAGATGACACCACGGTTCTGGCATTGTCGCACCGCGTGGGCTCCCACCACGCTCCCCAGCAGGGCGTAGATCACCACAAACATGTTGCTGTTAAACAGGATACCCAACAGCGGCGCCATCATCACGCAGTAGATCAACGCCACTTCCGAGTTGAGCAGAATCCGGACGATCATGGCGCCTGCTGCAAACGGGAAGAGGTAGGCGTATGAGTCCGGTGATACTGCCGGGAAGGCTGCGCCGATGTTGGCAGAGACCAGCAGGGCCAGCTTGAAGACAAAAAAACTGCCCACAATCAGAACGGCGATGGCCAGCAGATCACGGTTGCTGGGGTTGAACTTGCGGATGTTCTTGCAGGCAAAACGATAGGGAAAGTGGAATAACACCAACACCAGGCCAAAGATGCCGAACACGGTATACAATGTTCCTTCACCACGGCTGGCCTGATAGATCATCTCAAGTTTATGGGACTGTTCACTGCTGACCCGTTCTCCTACCCGGACGATCATTTCTCCTTTCTGGATCTTGTACAATACCGGCTTTACATCATGTATCAGGTTTTTCTTACGCGCTTCGGTGGCTTCCCGGTCAAAAAACAGATTCGGTTTCAGCATCTTTGCCAACAGAGCCAACAGGTGGCTGGATCCGTCTGTACTGACCCCTTCCAGCCGGTTCGTCTGCAGGTTCCGGCGGGCCTCACTGATTTCAATGAACGGCGTCTCGGTGGTTGCCGTACCGATGCTTTTTCCGGCGGTATTGCTGATCTCTATCCCCCGTGTGGTATCAGAGCGAAACACCTTGGCATCAAGGATAATT
>CAXNJF010000180.1:0-4560 GCA_964202585.1 Trichlorobacter sp.
ACGTTTAGCAAAGGGATTGTCATCAAGTCTCCTTCGGGAACCGATATTCATGCCATCTATGAAGGTACGGTCATTTTTGCTGATTATTTTAAAGGCTATGGCAACATGATCATTATTGACCACGGAGGCGGTTATTTCAGTCTCTATGCGTATACTTCCCGCATTACCCGCAAAGTGGGGAATGAAGTAAGCAAGGGGGATGTGGTGGCAGTTGTGGGTGATGTTGATTCTGTCAAAGGGCCGGCGCTTTATTTTGAAATCAGGCATCAAGGTAAACCTGTTGATCCTGGCGGATGGGTACGTTGACCATAAAAATAGCTCGTTTTCCTGTGTACATCGTTGTATAAATAAAAAAATTGCCCGTCAGAATTTTCCGGAGGATGAAATACCATGCTGAAGTCCGGCAGAACAAAAAAAATTGTCTTGGGGTTTGTTGTTATTGCTGTTGCGCGGGTAGCCTTTATCGGCGTATCTACCCAGCGGCGGTGTGATGCCCAAAGTGGTAAGGAATACGAATATATCGGTCTTTTTACCGATGTGATGACGATCGTAAAGAAAAGTTATGTAGAGGAAGTTGACTCTAAAAAACTGATCTATGGCGCCATTAACGGCATGCTTTCCGCTCTTGATCCGCACAGCTCGTTCATGTCACCCGATACCTTCAAAGAGATGAAGGTTGAGACCAAGGGGGCCTTTGGCGGTCTGGGAATCGAGATCAGCATGAAAGATGGGATCCTGACGGTGATTTCACCGATTGAAGATACCCCGGCCCAACGGGCAGGGATCAAGTCCGGAGACCAGATTTTAAAGATTGATGAGCGTTTCACCAAAGATCTGACCATTAACGAGTCGGTTAAACGGATGCGTGGTCTCAAAGGTTCCAAGGTGATTCTGACCATCATGCGTGACGGCTTTGAACGACCAAAGGATTTTCCGATTATCCGTGATATTATCCAGGTTAAAAGTGTTAAATCACGTATGCTTGAAAACGGCTATGGCTATGTCAGGGTAGCCCAGTTCCAGGAGCGTTCTGATGAAGATGTGGCCAAGGCACTGAAAGCCCTGGTTGAAGAGAACAAGGGTAAGCAGCTTTCAGGCCTGGTGATCGATCTGCGTAATGATCCTGGTGGACTTTTGGATCAGGCAGTTCGAATTTCCGATCACTTTATAGAAAGTGGCAAACTGATTGTGTACACAGAAGGACGTGAGAAAGAATCAAAAATGAAGTTCAGTGCCAGTTCACGCTCCAAGGAACCAAACTACCCGATCGTTGTGCTTATCAACGGGGGGAGCGCCAGTGCTTCAGAGATCGTGGCCGGGGCATTACAGGATCATAAGCGGGCTATTGTGATCGGAACCCAGAGTTTCGGCAAGGGATCGGTTCAGACCATTATCCCGCTTCCAGACGAATCAGGTCTGCGTCTGACCACTGCCCGCTATTACACGCCCAATGGACGCTCGATTCAGGCCAAGGGGATTACCCCAGACATCATTGTGGAACAGATGGAAATGCCCAAGCCGTCTTCACGCCGCGAATCCATGTTTATTCGCGAAAAAGACCTGGAAAACCACTTTGAAAATACTGACGGCGACAAGAAGGTTGATGAGAAAAAAGATACCCTCAAAGATACAGGCAAGGAAGCTGATCTCAGCAAAAAGCCGGTTGACCCTCTGAAAGTTGATTACCAGCTGGTGCGGGCTCTTGACCTGCTGAAGAGTTGGGAAATTCTGAAAAAGATGGGGCCGGAGAAACGTTAGGTGGCCCAGAAGCAACTGCGGCCACGTGCAAACAGGTATAAAAAGAACGGCAAGGGCGGTTTCGCCCTTGCCGTTTTCCTTGTCTGCTGCTGTCTGTTGCTGGTGGCAGGTTATCTGTTGCACCGCTATCAACAGCAGCGTCCTGCTGTTCCGCAGGATGTACCAGCCCAGAAAAAATCAGTTATCCAGCAACCAGCACCGCAAAAAAAACACTCATCAGCAAAAAAGGTTTCGGTTGTTGTCGAGGCTGTTCCTCCAATCAAGCAGGATTACTACACCGGCGAGCTGAAAACGGAAAAACAGGTTCCGCAACAAAAAGGATCTGCCGCTAAAGCAGAACTTGCCATTATTGTTGATGATATGGGCAGTTCTTTGAAAGAGGCGCAGGCGTTGGCGACAATCGGGGTGCCAATCAACTTTGCCATCATCCCTGGATTGCGTCACTACCGCGAGGTGGCTGATTATGCCACAAGCCAGGGTATTGAAATACTGGTGCATATACCGATGCAATCAAAGGAATATCCCCTCCGCAGGCTTGAAACAAACGGTTTGTTGTTGGAATACAGTGATGAAGAGCTGCGCAGCAGGGTGCTGGGCTACCTGGAGGTACTGCCCAAAGCAGTCGGGGCCAATAATCACATGGGATCAGGTTTTACTGAACATGCTGAAAAGATGAAGGTGGTACTGCAGGTATTAAAGGAGAAGCACCTGTTTTTTCTGGACAGCATCACAACTCCACTGACTGCCGGCCCCAAGGTGGCTGCTGAATTACGGATGCATCATGCCCGTCGCGATGTGTTTCTGGATAATGAACAGAATGAGGGGTATATCAGGGGGCAGCTTGCCCAGGCTGTTGAACGTGCCCGGAAAAACGGTCGTGCCATTGCCATCTGTCATCCGCATCCAATGACTATTGCCACTTTGACCAAAGCGCTACCAGAGCTGAAAACAAATGGGGTCAAACTGGTGGCGGTGACCAGACTGGTAAAATAGCCATCACCCGCGAACAGAGCTGATCTCCGTAATGTAGACCGTCAAATCACCGCCCGGACGGCGGATAGTGACCTCATCATCCACCTGTTTATGCAGCAGGGCCTGCCCAACCGGCGAGTCAATACTGATAATCCCCAGCTTTACATCAAATTCGTCCGGGCCCCCCAGTTGATAGCAGTAATTCTTGCCTTCCATATCTTCATAGCAGACCCAGCAACCGAAGCTGACCCGTTTGGGATTTAGCGGGGGTAACGGTGCTATTTCCAGTACCTTTAAACGTGTGCCCAGTTTTTTTAACTTGCCGTCAATCTCCCGCAGCCGCTTTTTCCCGTAGATATATTCGGCATTCTCCGAGCGATCCCCTTCAGCAGCGGCATCAGAAACTCCTTGCACTACTTTTGGACGCTCTACCCGCCAGAGCTGCTCAAATTCATCCTGAAGTCGCTTTAATCCTTGCGCAGTAATCAGATTTGTCATAGAGCCCTCTCTGAAACCAGTCGATGCAAATCCTGAATCCGGCGATACGCAGCATCCTGCAGCACCTGTTCAGGCCGTTGCTCATTCACCGGGTGTACTGCAAGCCAACTTGAACGTAAACCACCATCGTAACCGGTCAGTGACTCGTTCAGTAACAGAAACAGCCGGTCTCGAACGCCGTCAAAGACCCCTTCGAAAAAGCCTTCAAGAGAAAGTTCCCGCTCAAGCAGGGGGGCTCCGTTCTGATCAATCTGTTGAAAATGAAGCCGATGTTGTCCGGATTGCTCCAGCAGAGGGCGAAATACCGCAACCGATGAAAAAGCGCTTTCGCGGATTACCTGCAAAGAGAGTTGATACAGGTCAGACCTGGGATGCAGATCATAGAGGATGGAACAGAGCATTCCGGTAAAGCAGTCTGTGTGGAGAAATCCCCGTGATGTTCGGTCTGCAGTTTCAAAGTAGAACCCCTTGGAACGTTCACCTTCATGTAACTCGCCACAGATAACACAGTGGGGCAGAATCCCCTCCAGTCGCGCCAGAAACGCTTCTTTTTTGCGTCCTTGCTGTTCAGTCTGCCATTGATGGTACAGGTAGGCACGCGGCTCACTGGTCTGGTGATAGCTGGCCAGAATATCTTGGGCCAGTTCGGTAAACTGGCTGTGTACCTCGGTTTCACGGGCATGGCTGAGGATAGGATAAATCTTGCCATCAGGGTTGGTATTCAGGCTTTCCACTTTCGGGCTTTTTGAAATGTAGGTATCCATGCAGCGGTAGCCCCGGTTAATGGCAAAAGCCCGCAACAAGGTGCGCTGGTCCTTGAACAGGCCGTCATACTTGATCCGGTTATCGATCAGGCAGGGAATCAGGGCCAATGTTTTTTTATCAATGCCCCGTTGATCAAACAGACCAAAGATATGTTTGCAGTTCTCAAGACTGGGCATGTCCTTGACCGGAATAAGTACCCGATCAGCAGCGTACAATGCATTTTGGGTCAGGATATTCAGGTCAGGTCGGGTATCCAGTACAATAATACCGGAAAGGCCTGATTCAGCCACCATCCTGCAGAGCGCCATTGGCCCTTTGAAGTCCTGGTACAGTTCCGTCAGATTGTTCGATGAGGGGATATAGTTAACACCATACTGCCCCTGATGCAGCAGGTCAGCGCCACGGGTACCGGTCAACAGATCTTCAACCGAACCGGTCAGCTTTTGCCCCTTCAGTTCAAACATCTGGTCAACAGTAAAGTGATTGTCGAATGATATGATGGTAACCTGCAGATCTTCCTGCATTGCCTTCAGATAGATAGCCAGATTGGTTGCCAGGGTGGTCTTG
>CAXNJF010000181.1:0-4558 GCA_964202585.1 Trichlorobacter sp.
ATCAGGTTCCCGGTGTTGTGACACCGAGACGTTATCGCCAGTACAATTACGCACCACCACCACCGCCTGTACCGTATTCAGCGCCTCAGTATGGCCCGCCACCGGACGCACAGGCTGCACCGCCCGGCACTCCTCCACCGCTCATCAGATAAAAGCATGAGATATGCTTTGCTGTTAAAAGAGCCCTTGATTTGCAGCAATCAAGGGCTTTACTGTTCTGCCAGATGTTCCTCATAAATCCGTTTCAGGTAGGTGTGTGACACCGTCTTTCTGAACTGTTTTTTAAAATGTTCAGACAGCTGCCGCCATGACAGTTTTTCTTCTTCCCGCAATCGTACCAGCTCTCCCAGATATTTTTTTTCAAGGGCGGCACGCAGGCGCTGTTTATGCTGTTTACGCTCTTTGATCGGCTGTTCAAGGCTGCCTGCCTGTTCGATCCACAGCAGTTTCAAGGTGGTCAAAAAGGCTGCATACCCGGATTCTCCACCCCGGCTGGGCACAACCCTGCCCAGTGACAACCACTCTTTGAACAGTTCGCGCTGCCTGCGATGGACCTCAATCCGCTGCTCTTCATCAAGCCCCGCATACAGTTCTCCCAGCAGGTTGCGCTGTTTCAGGTTCAGTCCGGTCAAGAGCTCGATGGCCCGCTCGTCATACATGGCTTAGTAGGTCATACTTGCGGCATTCAAGAGGCCGATGGCAATTGAGAAAAAGGCCAGCAGAGCAGCAGCAGCAATCTGATTGTCCTCAATCTGCTTGACCAGATCCTTGAAGACAATCCGCACAACAGAGAAAACCAGAATCTGTACCACCATGGCCACCAAAGCCCAGATCAGCATATCAAAAAATCCGACGCTATGGGTGATGGCGCTGTGCAACGGCAGTACAAAACCGAAAAAGGCACCACCAAAACTGATGGCCGGAGCAACCTTGCCCTCGCGCACCAGCTTGAGTTCATCATAGGGGGTTACCTTGCAGTATATGGCACAAAACACCAGCAGATAGGCCAGCGCAGCCACAAAATACTTGCCAAAATCAATCAGCCCCTGAAAAGACTCCAGTTGCACTCCGTTCATGTTCAACCTCCGTTATCCATCTGATAGTAAAAAATCAGGAAAAGTAATGGGGTAAAAACCGGCTGGCATTGGTAGTGACCAGTTGGCGATCTTCACGAATGCCGATTCCGGCTGACTCTCCGGAAATGATCCAGGAGCCGATCACCGGATAATTGCCGTCAATACAAGGGATCGGCGCCAGCTGCTGATACACCGGGGACTTGCCACCATAACTGCCTTCAACTTCATGTACCCGACCATTGCGATGCACGGTCACGTTCTCCCCTTCTCGGGAAAGCAACGGCTTGGTGACATAGTTATCTCTGAACGGCCCCGGTTCAAACCCGGCCCGCAGCAGATTGTCATGCCCTTCAAACAGTTCCCATAAAATTGCCAGCAATCCTTTGTTAGAGAGCAGCATCTTCCAGGCCGGCTCAATCAGGCGTATCCGGGCTGTTGCCAGTTTACGGCCAAAATACTCGTTAACCAGCCATTCCCAGGGATAGAGCTTGAACATGGCATCAATTGCCTGGTCGTCAAGATCAACGTAGCGCCCGGCAACCTCTTCAAACCCGATATCGCTCATATAGAGCTGTTTTGTTGTCAAACCGGCCTGAATGGCAGTATCCCGCAGGTATTCCAGGTTACCAAAATCCTCCGGCGCATCGGCAACACAGGCAAAATGAACTGTTGACGCGATCCCTAACCCTTTCCAGGCCTCAATCAGTCTTTCATGAATCGAGTTGAACTGGTCAGCATCAGGATAGACATCCTTCATCCAGAACCACTGGATAACCGATGCCTCAAGCAGCGACGTAGGAGTATCAGCGTTGTACTCCAGAAGTTTTGGAGGATTATGACCATCGTAGGCCAGGTCAAAACGGCCATACAGAGACGGCTCATCCTTTTCCCATGAATCCACAATCAGTGGAACAGCGTGGGCGGGTATCTGGAGCTTATCAAACAGGTCGTTATCGATCACATGCTGGGCCGCCTCAATACAACGCTCCTGCAGCTCATTGGTGGCGCTTTCCAGCAGATCAATCTCGGAGCTCTCAAAATGGTAGCAGGCGGTTTCATCCCAGTAAGGCTCTTCATCAATGGTATGATAAAGCATCCCCTGGGACTCAACCGTTGCCTGCCAGTTCATGCGGGGCGGTTGAATGTTACGCTGCATGTCCTAACCTCCTGTAGAAGAATGGAAGGAGGAAAGACTGCCGAATCCGCCACGAGACACGGAAACCGTGCTGACAGAACGGCTGCCCTGACCTGGATAGGTGCGACCTGAAGTGAAATGGGGTCCGTAAAAAAAACCACGGTTGTAGTTTTTATCCCCCTGCTTCATCTCTTCGCAGTTTTTAGGATCATTACCCCAATCATCAAGACAGTCCTGTTTGCTTTTGTAGACATGGCGATTATCCTTGCCGCAACCGCCAAGGGCAAGCATGCCGCCGATCAGGACCAGAGATATTTGCAGGGTGCTTCGTCTGCGCATAGGTGGCTCCATCTGATGTTGATAATCAACAGGTTGTATATACCGGACAGTATACGCTATAGATATACCAGCAAATGACATTCACGCAAGTAGCAGGAAAGTTTTTTATGGAAAAAGCGCTCTGTTTTGAAACACTGGAAGAAAACCGGGTACGCTGTACCCTTTGCCGTCAACACTGCGCCATTTCTGACGGTAAACGAGGACTCTGCAAGGTACGTGAAAACCGGGGTGGTATTCTTTATCCGCTGGTTTCCGGCCTGATCGTGGCAGAACATATCGATCCGATAGAGAAAAAACCACTCTACCATCTGCTGCCCGGTTCGCAGTGTTACTCGCTGGCATCAGTTGGTTGTAACTTTCACTGCCTGCACTGCCAAAACGCAGAAATCGCCCAATATGATGATCAAGGGACCGGACGGATGCCAGGGCGCGTAACCCCGCCCGAGGAAACGGTTCGCCGTGCCGTGCAGAGTGGCTGCCGTTCCATCGCCTATACCTACACTGAACCAACCGTCTGGTTTGAGTATGCCTTGGCAACGGCCCGCCTTGGTGCAGAGGCCGGTCTATACAACATCTTCGTGACCAACGGTTATATCAGTCCTGAAGCGCTGGGCATGATCACGCCGGTACTGCACGCTGCCAACATTGACCTGAAGGGGTTCAGTGACGACTTCTACCACCGGGTCTGCGGAGCACGGCTGAATGAGGTTCTGGAAGGGATCAGGGAGTACAAACATCGTGGCATCTGGATTGAGATTACCACCCTGGTAATACCGGGAGAAAATGACGATGCAGAGCAGTTAAACGGCATTGCCCGTTTTATTGCCGATGAGTTGGGGGCTGACACCCCCTGGCATGTCTCCCGCTTTTTCCCGCGCCACCAGATGCAGGATCGCCCCCCTACTCCGGAACAATCACTGCATCTGGCACTTGAAGCCGGAGACAAGGCGGGATTGAAGTATATCTATGAAGGGAACGTATCAGGAGGCCGGGAGCAAACCATCTGCCCATCCTGCGGATCAGTGGTAATCGTACGCAGCGGATATACCCTCACCAGACTGAACCTGCAGGACGGATCCTGTGGCAGTTGCGGCAAACCAATTGCAGGTATCTGGGGATAAAATGAAACGATTTAACCGGGTGCACGACAAATTTGTAGGTTCCTTGTATCATGCCGCAGCACGTTCTTCCCAGAAATCTTCCCAACGATTACTCAGGATGTTGCATCGCAAAGCTATAATGCTATTGGCTCCTTTGACAGTCCAGTGCATCCCTGACTGTTTTAACCTTTGCCCGACTACGGTACGACATCCTGCCTCCATTACCCCTGATCCAACAAACAGTCCTCTTTTCCTGAAATCAGCATATCTCATCCGCTGCTTGTTTTTCTCGAAGTAACCTATTTCCCGTTCACACAATTCCGGATTGGATTCTGGTCTGCATAGTATCTCCTGAATTGCTCTGATAACGGATTCCACATCTCCGCTATTGAGCTCCAGACGCCGCTCTTCCGCCCCGATGGCCGGATCGTCATCTCCCACGACCCGGCCGCGTTAGGGCGCAGTGTTGCCGACCGGGGCTATTATAACCGCGAAAGATGACCAGCTCTTTATTGCAGCGGTAGAAGAGGGTCGTGTCACCGGCAAGCCACACTTCCGCATCACCCGCCGCCTGAATAACCCGGACGGAAGCTTTGGCGGCCTGGTGCTGGCAACAGTCAACCCGGGGCTCCTTACCTGATTCAATCTTGCTGTCAGTTTATCGCACTTATGGAACGTTTGAAAGGGTGAGGAGATATTTTCCCGCTGTTTGATGCCGTCAGCTCTGCGGCATTTCACCGGGGAGTTTGCGGAAGAAGGGAAATGATTTGCAAGGAGTTATTTATTCTGCGGCGCGGTCAGTAACCGGATACAAGATAATCTATCGCCTTGATGATTGTCTCATGCAGATGGGGCAGCGTTGTCACCAGTGAACGCAACTCATCAGCCATAACGGTGCCGGGCATAAG
>CAXNJF010000182.1:0-4549 GCA_964202585.1 Trichlorobacter sp.
CGGGTAGAGTGCGCTCTATGGATACAGCAAAGCATATCGGTATTATCGTGGCGCTAGCTGAAGAACGGGTAGCCCTGGTCAGGCAGCTCCAGCAGGTAAAGCGGCGAATAGTGGGCGACATCCCCTTCTACAGCGGAACGCTGAAAGGGCGTTTTGTCACGGTGGTTGAAGGTGGTATGGGGACTGCCGCAGCATCTGACGCTGTCCGGCTGCTCCTTGTAGAACTGCGTCCAAACCTGCTGATCTCTGCCGGTTTTTGTGGAGCGGTTCGGCCTGGCGCGCAGGTTGCTGACCTGGTAATCTGCAAGCGGCTTTTCTGCTTTGATGCAAGCGGCCTGCATGAAGTGAATCTGCCGGGAAGTGAACTGACGACTGCGCGACTGTCAGCAGAACTGCAGCATCTGGGGCTGCGAACCTGGCAGGGGAGTTTCATCACCACCAGTGGCATTGTCACCAAGGCAATGGTTGCTGCAACCGTACCGGCAGACCTGCCCACGCCGGTGCTGGAAATGGAAAGCGTAGCTGTGGTGCGTGCAGCAGCAACAGCCGGTGTGCCGTTTCTGGGGTTACGCACCATAAGCGATGATGCTGGTGAAGAGCTTGGATTTTCTCTGGATGAGATGACTGACAGTCAGCTGCGGATCAGTATTCCCCGCGTACTGTTTACCTGCCTGAAAAAGCCCCGCATCATCCCCCAACTTGCCCGCCTGGCCGGCAACAGCGGCAGGGCAGGGAAAAGCCTGGGTACTGCGCTACAGCAGATTATTCATCTGCTGTAGTCGTTACCACCTGCCCAGCGGCGACCAGGGATAATCCTTGAGATGCTCCCGCAACTCTTCCTCCCGATACCGGTTGACCCGCACCAGAGCCAGCACCACAACCAGCACAACCGGCAGGGTAAAGATAAAGATCCCGGTCATGGCCATCAGCTTTTCTCCGATCCACAGAGTTACCCCCCAGTTAAAGAGCAGCACGGACAGATACAGAACCGGCCCCAACAGCGAACGAAACGGCATTGGAAAAATCCCGCGCGGAGTTCCGTCCTCCTGCTTGCGATCAATCCGTTGAAAAGCCGCCACCAGCACAAAGCTGGTCAACAGCCACCCGGCATAGTTGGATAGCGGTACCCCGAAGTGCAGTCCCGCCTCCCGATAGCCGTAGATCTGCCCCAGAAACCAGCGTTTGCCCTGCAGTGCAACCGGATCAATAATGATGTCAAGGAAGGTCTGCAGAAAGCTCCCCAGCACCAGCGCTGCCCATGAATGACGAATGGCGCGGGTCTCCAGGGTGATCAGATCAGATCCACGAGTAGCAAGCGGGGAAAGGATCAGCAGGGCTGTGGTGTAACTGCAGTAGGTCAAAAAGACGTAGGAGAGGGAATCAAAAAACGGTACTCCCCACACCCAGAGCTCCTTCTGGCTGGTGGTATCAATGTAGTAGTACCAGCCATAGGGAAACCCGGTGGTGATTGAGAGCTTTTCCGAAACAAAGGCGATCAGATAGCCCGCAACGGTAAACGTCAGCGTTTTCCGCCAGCCCACGTGGGGAACGCAGGCCAGCAGAAACGCAGCAAAAAATGCGAACACATAAGGACGCATGGTGAGCGTGCCGATGGCGATATCGAACATACTCCCCACTACTTCTGGCTCACTGCCAAAGCCTGATCAACATCGGCAATCAGGTCATCAATGTTTTCAATCCCCACGGACAGGCGGATCAGGTCCGGGCTGACCCCGGAGGAGATCTGCTGTTCTTCCGTGAGCTGACGATGGGTGGTACTGGCTGGATGCAACACACAGGAACGGGCATCTCCCACATGTACCACCAGCGCAATCAGTCCGCAGGCCTCCATAAATTTCTTGCCTGCTGCCGCGCCCCCTTTGATGCCAAAGGTCAAGACACCGCTGGCTCCCTTGGGCAGGTATTTCTGTGCTCTGGCGTTGCTTGGGTGACTTGCCAGCCCCGGATAACAGACCCATGATACGCAGGGATGTGATTCCAGATGCTGTGCCAGGGCCAGAGCATTCTCGCTGTGACGCTGCATCCGCAACGGCAGGGTATGCAAGCCAAGATTAAACAGGAAAGCATTCATCGGCGCCACCGTGGCCCCCAGATCCCGCATTAACTGTACCCGCGCCTTCACGACATAAGCAGCCGGGCCAAAGGTCTTGACGTACTGCATGCCGTGGTAGCTGACATCCGGCTCAACCAGCTCCGGAAATTTGCCGTTGTCCCAGTTAAAATTGCCGCCATCCACAATCACGCCGCCTAAACTGGTGGCATGGCCGTCAATATATTTGGTGGCAGAATGCACCACAATATTGGCCCCCAGATCAAAGGGGCGACAGAGGTACGGGGTGGCCATGGTGTTGTCGATCACCAGCGGTACCTGCTGTGTCCTGGCCACAGCCGCAAACTTCTCAAAATCCAGCACATTCATACCGGGGTTGCCGATGGTCTCGGCGTACAGGGCACGGGTGGTGGGCCTGAAAGCAGCGCTGATCTCTTCAGCTGAGGCATCGGGGTTCACAAAGGTGACCTCAATCCCGAACTTTTGCAGGGTCGCGGAAAACAGGTTGTAGGTGCCGCCATAAAGGGTACTGGCCGACACAATATGCTGGCCTGCCCGGCAGATGTTCAGTATCGCCAGGGTGATGGCCGCCTGACCGGACGAAGTGGCCAACGCTGCCACCCCCCCCTCCATCTGGGCGATTTTCTTTTCAAAGGCATCGGCTGTCGGGTTGCCAAGCCGCGTATAAAAAAAGCCGGGGACCTCAAGATCAAACAGTTTTGCCACGTAATCAGCATCATCGTATTTGAACGTCGTGCTCTGCACAATCGGCACAATACGGGCTTCACCGGCCTTGGGCTCATAGCCGCCCTGTACAGCCAGGGTCTCGATCTTCCAGTTTTTGTTCATGGTATGCCTCCTTGCGAGGGTATAATACTGGTAGTATAGAAGCGTCTCACTGCAGTGGTCAAGGATAACGGTTTTGCGGTTCATGATGAGGCGGCCTGAAAAGCTGTTGACAGATCAGGCCTGATTCGGCTAGGACTCCCCTGCAGTTGAAAAAAGAACGAGAAGGAGTCCCGGACTATGGACAAGCCGCTGGTTGGAATTTTGATGGGAAGCGACAGTGACCTGCCGGTGATGGAAAAAGCGGCCGAGGTGTTGACACAACTTGGTGTGGCCTGGGAAATGGACATCAGTTCCGCCCACCGGATGCCTGAAAAAACTGCAGAGTACGCCCGCAGTGCCCGTGAGCGTGGTCTTGAGGTGCTGATCTGCGGAGCCGGTATGGCAGCCCATCTGGCCGGTGTGGTGGCCTCCCATACCACCCTGCCGGTGATCGGTGTGCCGCTTAAATCCGGCGCCATGACCGGGGTGGATGCGCTGTATGCAACGGTCCAGATGCCCCCCGGCATTCCGGTTGCAACGGTAGCGGTTGATGGGGGCAAAAATGCCGGTTACCTTGCTGCTTCAATCCTCTCCATCAAACGGCCTGAACTGGCAGACAGACTGGAACAGTTCCGGGAGGCGACCCGTCAGGAACTGGAAGAAAAATCCCGCCTGTTGCAAGCCCGCCTGCAACAGGCCTAGAGGAGGCTGTCTATGCAGGAAATCCAGAAATTTATCGCCGGGTTCCGGGGGTTTCAGGAAGAGTACTTCCGTGAAGACCATGAGCTGTTCAGCAGCCTGAAACAGGGGCAACGTCCCAGGGTGCTGCTGGTAGGCTGCAGTGATTCGCGGGTTGATCCTTCCATGATGGTTCGCTCTGAACCGGGAGATCTGTTTATTGTCCGCAACGTGGCTAATCTGGTTCCCCCCTGTGAACATGACAGTGCCTACCACGGGGTCAGCGCCGCCCTTGAATACGCAGTCTGCCATCTTGAAGTCGAGCATATCATTGTGCTGGGCCACTCCAACTGCGGCGGTATCCGCTCGTTGATGGAAGGGATTCCCGGAGACAAGAACAATGAGTACATCAGCAAGTGGGTGGGCATTGCCGAACGGGCTAAAAAGCAGGTACTGGAAACCTTTCGGGAAGCCGCCCCGCAACAACAGGCAAAGGCTTGTGAACATGCTTCAATCCTTGTTTCACTGGAAAACCTGCTGACCTTTCCCTGGGTGAAAGAACGGGTTGATGCAGGACAACTGGACCTGCACGGCTGGTATTTTGATATCGAGTCCGGCAATCTGTACAGTTACCACCCGGCCAGTGGAACATTTGAGCTGCTGGCCTGAAATGACGTTTGCAATCCTGTAACAAAAAAGACAGATCGAATCCCCTTGACAAGCATCAGCAGGCTGATTATGATTTCTACAAGTAAAGGGGAGTAGCTACCGGTCGGAGACATGACCGGCCCATTGTTCGTCAACACAGCCTTTTGGCTCGGACATGGGACGAGAGATCGCCAGCAAGACCTTTATCCAGGTGCAGAATGTTATCGTTCGCCGTGGGTAAAGGTCTTTTTTATTTTGACTCCCCGGCCTAATTCAACAGGTAAGATGGAGGTAACAGAAGATGATGAACCAATTTAAAACAAC
>CAXNJF010000183.1:0-4501 GCA_964202585.1 Trichlorobacter sp.
ACAACTGCACCTTATCCTGCAGCACTATGGAGAATGTTACATGACTGTACATCGTTTACGCATCGGTACCCGTGCCAGCCAGCTGGCGCTCTGGCAGGCCAACTGGATCAAGTCGGAACTTGAACGGGTTTATCCCGGTATTGTGGTTGAACTGGTCAAGATCAAGACCATGGGGGACAAGATCCTGGATGTTCCACTGGCACAGGTTGGCGGCAAGGGGCTGTTTGTCAAAGAGATTGAGGAAGCGATGCTGCGGGGCGAGATTGATCTGGCGGTGCACAGCATGAAGGATGTGCCGACCGAGTTTCCCGATGGACTGGGGCTGGTGGTCACGACCCAGCGGGAAGACCCCCGAGACGCCTTTATCTCCGCTGGCGTCAGGTTCAGCGAGCTGCGCCAAGGGGCCCGGATCGGTACCAGCGCCCTGCGGCGCCAGGCCCAGCTGTTAAAAGCCCGCCCTGATCTGGAGATGGTAATCATCCGTGGTAATGTAGAGACCCGTATCCGCAAGCTGAAGGAAGACAATCTGGATGCTGTGATCCTGGCTGCAGCCGGCCTGAACCGGTTGGGCTTTACCGATGTGATCACTGAACTTCTGGATCTTGATTTCTCCATTCCGGCCATCGGTCAGGGGGCACTGGGACTGGAATGCCGCCTGGATGACCAGGCTACGATTGAAGCGCTGGCCTTCCTGAACCATGCCGATACCGCTGCGGCGGTGCTTGCCGAGCGGGCCTTGCTCAAGCGCTGCGAAGGGGGCTGTCAGGTACCGATTGCCGCCCACGGCACCGTCAGCGGCGAAACGCTGAACCTGGTCGGCTTTATCGCCTCGGTGGATGGTAAAGAGACGGTACGGGATACGATCAGCGGCCCTGCCACTGACGCGGTCAAACTGGGCTATGAACTGGCTGACCGGCTGCTGGCGGCTGGTGGCAAGGCGATTCTGGAAGATGTCTACCAACGGGAAATTGCCCACTAACCCCTTGCACGGACGCAGAATTCTGGTAACCCGCGCCGCAGAACAGGCCGCCGGGGTTTCGGAACAGCTCAAACAGCGGGGGGCTGTGGTGGTGGAATGCCCCACCATTCAGCTGGCACCACCTGAGCAGTGGGATGAGCTGGACGCTGCCATCAACAACTTGTCAACGGTTGACTGGCTGATCCTGACCTCGGTAAACGGGGTCAGGTTTTTCTTTGGCCGGATGCAGGAACTGGGGTTTGAGCTGACGACCCTGCATGGCTGCAAAACCTGCGCAGTCGGACCGAAAACGGCAGAAGCACTGGCGGAACTGGGCATACAACCAGACCTTGTGCCGGAGCAGTTTACCGGTGAAGGTCTGGTTGCTGCGTTTAAGGAGATTGAGCTGCAGGGCAGACGGGTCCTGTTTCCCAAGGCTGATGGCGCACGTGATCTGATTCCAGAACAGTTGCGCACCATGGGGGCTCTGCTGGCAGATCCGGTTGCCTACCGCACGATCATGCCGGAGCGGCTGCCGGAGCAGGCGCTGGAAGCACTGCAGCACCATCAGCTTGATGCGGTTATTTTCAGCTCCCCCTCAACAGTCAAGAATCTGGCAGCCCTGACAGATGGCGCTGCAGAGTTAAGCGGTATGCTGGAAGGTGTCTGCATCGCCTCCATCGGCCCGGTTACTTCAAAGGCCTGCCGGGAACTTGGACTGACCGTAACCGTAGAACCACATCAGGCAACGTTTGCCAGTCTGCTGGATGAACTGGGCCGGTACTTTTCAGCCACAAAAAAGCCCCACCGGTAATCCGGCGGGGCTTTCTGCTTCCAAAAGAACTCTTTCAGAAACGTGTCAGGGGGTTAAGGCCATCAGCATTTTTGAAGCAACATCCTGCCCGCTGATGTTGTAGTTGCCGCTTGCCAGCTGCTGGCTGATATTCTGCACTTTTTCAGTACGGACCTCACCACCGGATGGCTGAACGCCGGAAAGCATATTGGTTAATTGAACGCTAAAAGGGCTTTGCGCAGCGCTGGTTGACCTCGTCTCCCGCGTTGCCTCGCTTTTAGCCGTTTTCATAACCGGCTGGGCACCATAGATTGCTGTTGTTGCGCTGTCTATTCTCATGGCGTAACCTCCATTACTAAACATTTCGGCAACCCCAGAAAAAATCTTGAGGGATTGAAAACCGTTTTGTTACATCGTCCTTTCAGCGCCTTACTTCAGCTCCAAATCGGTTACCTTGCCAAGCGATGACAACGGCTTGTCTAACCGCTTCTGATCTCCCACCACCACCAGTTTGAAGGCATCAGGGTGCAGGTGCGTGCGGGCTGCCTGCAGGATATCCTTGGCGGTTACCGCTGCAATCCGTTCCCGGTAGCGCTCCAAATAATCAGACGGGTAGCCATAGAATTCAAGCCGGGCCTGCTGGTTAACAATCGAGGCCGGTGTGGTAAAACCGAACAGGAACGAGTTGATGATCGAATCCTTGGCCAGCTTCAGCTCCTGCTCCGTGACCGGCGCTGTTCGTACGCTGTTGATGATGGAGGTCATCAGATTGATGGTCTTGAGTGTTGTTTCTGCCTTGGTTTCAGTCTCTGCCGTAAAATTGCCGGTGAAACGGCGCCCCACATCAAAATGGCTGCCCACATGATAGGCCAGCCCCTGATTGGTACGGATCTCCATCATCAGACGCGAGGTAAAGCTGCCCCCCAGGATAAAATCCAGCACCCGGATGGCGTACAGATCAGGATCATCCTTGGTGATCCCCAGATGTCCCAGACGGATAACGGACTGATTAACCTGTTTTTGGGCATGGAGTACAGCCGGAGCAAACTGCAGCTTCACCGGCGGGATCTCCGGGAGTTGGAACGTCCCAGCTGTACGGACGGAACCAACCAGACGGTTCAGTGCTGCAAGCATGGCGCTGCGGTCAAAATCACCTGCCACGGTCAGGATCATGCTGTCCGGCCGGACAAAACGCTGGTGAAAAGCCTGCAGATCACTGCGTTTAATGGCTGAGATGCTGGCTGCAGCGGGAATAACCCCCAGCGGATGCCCGGCATAGATCGCCTTTTTAAGCTCCCGGTCAGCCAGCTCCTTGGGGTCATCATTCTGGCGGCGAATCGTCTCAAGCGCCTGCCGCCGTGCAACTTCCAGCCGCTTTTCATCAAAACCAGGATTAAAAAGCAGGTCATTGAAAATCTGCAGGGTCCGGTCAAGGTTCCTGGTCAGACTGGTCATGGTTAGCGTGCCAAGATCAGCTGCAAATGAACTCTCCACCGCTGAAGCCATAAACTCCAGTTCAGCATCCAGAGCAGCCGGAGCGAGGTTTTTGGTACCACCACCGCGCAGCTGTGAACCGGTCAGGGCGGCCAGACCGCTCTTGTCTGGCGGGTCGTAGACAGAGCCGGTGCGGATCAAGGCAGAAACCGTTACAATCGGCAGCTCATGATCCTGCAGCAGGTAGACCGGGGTTCCATTGTTCAGCAGCACCCGCTCGGACTTGGGAATCGCGAAGGAAAGCGGTGGAAAGCTCATGCTGCGCGGATTGGCCAGCTCTGCAGCATGGCTGAGTGTGAAACAGGCCAGACTGGCTATGCAGACAAGTACGCTTCGTATCTTCATGGTGCTACCCCCCCGGCTTTCCTGGTGACCAGCGTACCAGCCAGCCGGTTTTCACGGGTAAAGTACTGCTTTGCCACCCGCTGGATAGCAGCCGGAGTAACCTTTGCCACCTTGGCCCGGTAGCTGGTCAGGTAGCGCCAGGTCCCGGCAATTGCTTCATACTCGGTCAGATTGCGGGCCAGGCCGCCGTTGGTCCCCATCCGGCGCGCCTCTTCAAACTCAAGCTGGTTCAGCACCTGTTGTAACTCCCGGCCGCTGACCGGTTCCTGTTTCAGCCGTTCCAGCTCAACCAGCAGCGCCTGTTCCACCTCGGCGGCCGTGTGGGGAGAGCGGGGTGAGGCGTACAGCACCAACAGGTTGGGATAGATCTTGCCTGGGGCTTCAAAGGCAGAACTCTGGGTGGCCAGCTGCTTCTCCAGGACCAGCGAGCGGTGCAGCCGCGACGTGCGCCCCTTCCCCAGAATGGCGCTGATCACATCAAAAACAATATCATCGTCGGTTCCCAGGGCGGTCTTGTGAAAACCGATCACCAGTTCCGGTTCGGCATCCCCGATCACCTCTACCCGCCGCTCACCCTGCTGGTTCTCTTCCTGTGCAGCCACCACCGGCACCGGAGTACCGGGCGCAATAGAGCCGAAATAGCGTTCCACCAGCGCGATGACTTCCGCCGGTTTGATCGCCCCCACCACCGCAATAACCGCATTATTGGGGGCATAAAAGCGGTGCAGGAATGCTTCTGCCTTGGTACGGGAAAGCTGTTTGATATCAGATGTCCAACCGATAGTCGGTTGGCCGTAGGGATGGGTGTTGTAGGCGGCAGCCAAAAAACTTTCCCACAATTTTGCCGATGGTTCGGCATCATAGGAACGCCGCCGCTCCTCCATCACCACCGAACGTTCGGTGTAAAACTC
>CAXNJF010000184.1:0-4501 GCA_964202585.1 Trichlorobacter sp.
AGATACTTGCGATAGTACTTCAGGGCATCGGTCATCCGTTCCTGATCCATGCAGATCCCCCCCAGGGTCAGGTAGACCATACTGAAATCAGGGGCAAGTTTAATGGCCGTTTTACAGTTTTCTTCTGCCAGTTCATACTCTTCCAGATCGTAGTACAGTTCACCCAGATTATGGTAGGCAACCGGATCTTTCGGGTCCAGTTCAACCCCCTTGCGATAGACCTCAATGGCGGCTTCATGGTCACCCTTGCCGAAGTGGAGATCTCCCAGGGCGTTTAAGGCAAAGACGTTATCCGGTTCTTGCTCAAGGGCTGCAAGAAATGCAGACATGGCCTGGTCGGTCTGATCCAGGGCATTGTGTACCAGACCGATACTGACCAGGGTGTCGGCATCCTGGGGATCGACCTGCAGCACGGCACGGTACTGTTCAAGGGCCTGCTGATGGTGCCCCGCTTCAAAGAGCAGATCCCCCAGCGTTGTCAGTGCATCGGGATCAGCCGGCGCAGAGGCGAGGCCGGTCCGGTATGCGCTGATCGCTTCATCAATCCGCCCCAGTTCAGCAAGAGCATCGCCACGGTAAAAATGACCGGCAGCGTCATCCGGCGAGTGGACGATATAGCGGTCAATAATTTCCAGTGCAACACCAGCATTACCGGAATCCAGCAGGTCCAGCGCCTTGGTAAGTTCTTCATGTAATGTTTCTGTGGTCATCGTTGTCTCCTTCCTGAGAGAAACACCTGTATATACCAATTTTAGAACTGATTTTAGTAAAAAATCTGTAGAAGTCTGTTGCAAAGGTAAAACTTTGCCTTATACTGTAAACACTATTTTTAATGAGGCATGCCATGCAGCGTGAACAGACACAACATTCCCTCGGTCTGAGAACCCTTGAGGATATCAGCAGTATCATTCTGCATTCCCACGATCTGCAGGAAACCCTTGATAATATTGTCACCATTGTGGCCAAGCGGATGGGGAGCGAGGTCTGCTCGATCTATCTGCTGGAAGAGGATGGTGAAACCCTGACTCTGAAGGCTACCAAGGGGCTTTCCAAAACAGCGGTGGGCAAGATTGCCATGCAGACCTCTGAGGGGTTGAGCGGCCTGGTTGTCCAGACCCGGGGCATGGTTATGACCGATAATGCCCCGGCCCACCCCCGCTACAAATATTTTAAGGCTTCCAAGGAAGAACGCTACCTTTCCTTTCTTGGACTGCCGCTGTTTGAGCGCAAGACCCCGATCGGCGTGATCGTTGTGCAGACCGTTGCGGCCCGTGTTTTTACTGATGATGAGATCAGTATTCTGCGTACGATTACCTTCCAGATCAGCAGTATTGTCCTCAATGCAAAGTTGCTTGATTCGATTCAGACCAGGGAGCAGGAGCGGGCCTTCTACGAGCAGGAACTGGCCCGGCTCAAGACCCAACGGCCTGGCGATGGTGTCTATGATCTGACAGAAAAGCCGGTCAAGGCACGTTCCTTGTCCGGCACGGCTGTTTCCCCCGGTTTCAGCCACGGCAAGGTCTATATCCTGGACCGTTTCAGCGACAAGGTGATCAAGGTTGCCAAGGTGGGCAGTGTCGAGGATGAGCTGCACAAGTTCAGGATCGCCCTGGAAAAGGTCACGATCCAGACCATCTACATGGAAAAGCGGGTCAGCGAACTGCTGTCAGAGGATGATGCTGCCATCTTCCATACCCACCTGATGATTCTTGAGGATCGTGGTTTTGTCAACAAGGTCAATGACCTGATCGAGCAGGGAGTCGGTGCCACCCGTGCGGTGCATGAGGTGGTGCAGGGCTATATTGAAGTGTTCTCGGCCATGGAAGATCCCTATCTGCGTGAGCGTTCTGCTGATATGGAAGATATTGGTCGCCGGATTATCGATGTGCTGGAGGGAAATGAACACGACGGGGTCAAGCTGAAGGAAAAACGGGTGATTGTGGCAGAGGATATCTTTCCCTCTGACATGGCCATGCTGGATCATGACAAGATCCTGGGGATTGTGACTGAAAAAGGCAATATTTACTCCCATGCCGCCATTATGGCAAAATCGCTGGGAATACCAGCAGTTCTTGGGGTAAAGGGGCTGCTCCACGCCGCAAATGTCAAGGATCAGATGATTGTTGATGGCACTTCGGGCAATGTCTTCCTGAACCCTGAAAAACAGGTGCGTGATGAATATCAGCGGCTTGAAAAAGAATACGCCGGTCGCCTGAAGGAGCTTGAACCGCTACGGGATTTGCCGGCAGTGACCAGTGATGGTGTCCGGATCCTGCTGCGGGCAAATATCGGACTGTTGTCAGACGTCAGGACAGCCACTGCCAATGGTGCCGAAGGGGTAGGGCTGTACCGGACAGAGTTTCCGTACATGGCCCGCACCTCGTTTCCCAACCGTCAGGAACAGGCAGCTCTCTACCGCAAGATTCTGGAAGGGTTCCCGGGCCAGCCGGTTAATATCCGCACCCTGGATATCGGCGGTGACAAGGGGCTGTCCTACTTCAGTTATCCCCATGAAGATAATCCGTTTCTTGGTTGGCGCTCCATCAGGGTTTCACTTGATGAGCAGGAAATTTTTCGGGAGCAGTTGGCCGGTATCCTGCTGGCAGCTTCTGTTGGTGGGCAGGCCACCATCATGTTTCCCCTGATCAGTTGCCTTGATGAAGTGCGCATGATCCGGAAGATTCTGAACTCTGTGATCGATGAGCTGAAACAACAGGGTTGTACGGTCTGTGACAGCCTGCCGCTGGGGGTTATGGTGGAAGTACCGGCTGCCGTCCAGATTGTTGATCTTCTGGCCAAAGAGGTTGATTACCTCAGTATCGGCACGAATGACCTGATTCAGTATATGCTTGCTGCTGACCGGAATAACCCCAAGGTTAAGGCCTACTACGAACCGTACCATCCTGCGGTGCTGCATGCCATCAAACGGGTGGCTGATGTAGGCCGCCGGATGGGGAAAAAAGTCTCGGTCTGCGGTGAGATGGCCGCTGATCCGCTGAATGCGTTGCTGCTGGTGGGGATGGGGATCCGGGAATTCAGCCTGTCTGCCCCCGGTATTCCGCTGGTTAAGCAGGCTATCCGCGCCCATTCACTGAGGTTGTGCCAAGCTATGGCCCGCAAGGTGCTGTCCTTTGACAGCGGATCCGAAATCAAGAAATATCTGGCCAAACGGAGAAAAGAGCTGTTCCGCAATGCACTGTAACATTCCTGCGTAACCTGCTTCCAAGATGGTTACGACGGTTTCAAAGGCCTGCCAGGCATGAAATGCTGATTGACATAAAATCCTTCCGCACTTTATAAACTACAGCTTACCTAATTGTTTTGCCGGTTAACCGTACCATTGAATATTGTCGTAAAGACAGGAACTATCAGCTATGGAATTAACGCCCACCTTGAGCAAGATCAGAAAAGAGCTGTTTTATGGCTCTTCAAATTATACAAAAAACCAGCCGGATCTGTTTGTCCCTCATCATTTCAAGATGGTTGCCCCTTCGCAGGTGGATTCATTTATTGCTACACTGAAAGAAAGTATCAAGGATGAACCGGAGATTCTGCTCTATTTTCACCTGCCGTTCTGCTTTTCAGAGTGCCTGTTTTGTAACTCGTTTCCCCTGAAGGTTGATAAGCAGATTCAGCAGGATTATCTGCAGCATCTGCTGAAAGAGATTGAACTGTTTTCAAAATATGGTCTGTTTGAGGGTAAAAAAGTCAGATGTATCTATTTTGGCGGTGGTACGCCAACTTCTTTTTCCAACAGTGATATCAAGCTGATTCTGGATAAAGTGCGGGATTCAATCGAGTTGTCGAAAGATTGCAATATCACGTCTGAAGCGCACCCGCTAACGCTTGGCAGTGAAAGGAGGATCGAGGAGTTGGCAACTATCGGGCTGAACAGAATCAGTATCGGCTGCCAGACCTTTGATCCCGATGTGCTGGTGCACTGTAACCGGAGTAATACGGAAGCCCAGATACGCCAGATCGTCAAGACTGCCCAGGCCGCCGGCCTGGCGATAAATGTTGATATGATGACAGGCCTGCCAGGCCAGACTATCGCCAGTGTGAAGCAGGACCTTGAAATCCTGAAAGAAATCAGGCCGGATGCGGTTGAATATATCCGGCACGAAATTGTGAATCCCCTGATCGTTGATCTGTATAAGGCGCGCCCTGATCTGATTGTTGAAGATGATACGCTTTTTGAAATGGTGTTTATTACCCAGGAATGGATGGAAAACCTTGGCTATGAGCAGAATGGCCGTTTCAGCAATGATAAACAGTGGGGGTACCGCTACCATTGGCTTAAAGAGATGCCGATCATCGCTTTTGGTTCCCGCACACGGTCATATACCAAAACCATCTGTTACGACAAACATGAAGATCTGACCACCTACACCAGGATGATCGACAAAGGCATCCCCCCGGTTGGCAGGTTTATCCCGCTGACCAAGCGTGAGCGGATGTTCCGGTCACTTATTTTGGGATTGCAGTTAAAGAGCGGACTTAA
>CAXNJF010000185.1:0-4497 GCA_964202585.1 Trichlorobacter sp.
TCACCTTTCAAGCCCTTTCCAATAACCCGGTACATACAGAACTGTTTAGTCTGATTCAGGAACAGGAGATCGGGCATATTTCCCTGGCCGACCGGGCCGACCTGTTTCTGATTGCGCCGGCTACTGCCAACGTGATCGGGAAGATCGCCCATGGCATTGCCGATGACCTGTTAACCACAACGGTTATGGCCACCAAGGCGCCGGTACTGCTGGCCCCGGCCATGAACGTCAATATGTACCAGAACCCGCTGTATCAGGAAAATGAGGCCAGGCTTCGCAGGCACGGTTATTTTTTCGTGGATGCCGAATCAGGCAGTCTGGCCTGCGGCTGGGAAGGTAGTGGCCGCCTGGCCAGACCTGAGCGGATCTTTGACGAGGCCTGCGCCGTGCTTGCCCCAAACGACTTTAGCGGGGAAACCGTACTGGTAACTGCCGGGCCGACCCGTGAAGAACTTGACCCGGTCCGCTATATATCCAATCATTCCTCCGGCAGGATGGGCTACGCCCTGGCACAGGCTGCCCGCCACCGGGGAGCGCGGGTGCTGCTGGTCAGTGGCCCCACCTGTCTTGAGCCACCGCCCGGGGTAGAGTTGGTACGGGTAGAATCAGCGTGTCAGATGCGTGAAGCGGTTATGGCGCGGGTGGCAGACTGCAGTGTGGTGATCAAGGCTGCAGCAGTGGCTGACTACCGGCCGGTAGTACGTAGTGGTGAAAAACTGAAGAAGCGGGGGGAACAGCTGACCCTGGAATTAGAGAAAAATCCTGATATTCTGGCGGAGCTTGGACAGTTGGAAAAACGGCCCCTGCTGGTGGGGTTTGCAGCGGAGACCACGGATCTGCAAGCCCATGCTGCTATCAAGCTGGCCGCCAAGAATCTGGATATGATCGTGGCCAACGATGTCAGCCAGGAGGGAGCCGGGTTCAATGTGTCCACCAATATCGCCCGGCTGCTCTACCGTGACGGCCGGGTGGAATCGCTGGAGCTGATGCCCAAGGAGCAGCTGGCTGACCTGATTCTGGATCGGGTGCGGGAGTTACGTCAGAATAAAGGGTGATGTCGGATCGTGACAGGCTTCTTTCATGATCGTCAGCAATTCGGGATGGTGAATCGACCGTTTCAGGGTCGGCTTGATGAACTCAACCCGTTCCATCCCTTCCTGAAGGGTAATTTTACCGATCTGATGCAGAAAACGCAGGTGACGCCGCATCTCCTGAGCCACTTCCAGCGCTGGGTCCCCGGTGGGATCACACAACCAGCAGAATGATTCCTCGCCATGGGTCAGCAGATCCATCACCACCTCCATGGTACATCCCAGATATTCCTGCCGGTCTTCTGCTGTCAGACGGTGTTTTGAATGGGTGGACAGTGCCTTGATCAGCAGCTGCCAGCGCTCAAGACGGGACAGCAGCAGAATCGAGTTGAAGATCCGCTTGCTGTTGCCGAATGAAAACAGGGTCGGAGCCATAACCCGCCGCAGAAAAGCATCATCGTGGGGTAATCCATCCCGGCAGACCTCTCTGGCCCGTTCCCAGATCTGCGGTTCGATAAACGCTTCAAAGCGCAACTCCCAGTAAGTGTGACGCAGGGAGATGGTTGAAAAGGAACGGATGGTCTTGTACGGCACGTAATAGTTGTGAGCCACCACATCGGCAGCCAGATGGCAGAGATAACCGTAGGCACAGGCCCGCTGGCTGTCATCCTGGGCCGACTGGAGCAGGCGGGCACCTACCCGCCAGCGGTGGCAGTTCAGCAGGTAATGGGTATGTTTTTTGCCGATAATGATGTCAGCCGCCAGGCAACCGTAGAGGAAATCGTTGGCGCAGCTTCCCAGCAGGGTGGCGATCTGCGGTGGCAGCTGCTGCAGGCGGGCCAGAACATCCAGGCCGATCAGCAAATGGGTGCCACCGCCCCAGGCCAGAACAGTATCGGGAATCATCAGCAGAAGTGTCAGGGCTGTCAGCAATAAACGGATCATGGAATAACAATACTTCAGGATGGCTGAAAAGCAAAGATGAGGTTTGCACTATGAACAGACTGCACCCCGGAACCATGTACGCCTCAGTGCGGGAATACCTGCAGGAGCTTGAGGAAAGCGGTGTTGACGGAGTGCCGGAAGAGCAGGGGCCAGGGGCCAGGGACCAGGGACAAGAACTGCAGGCTCAAACTCCTGTCCTGTCCCCGGACCCCGGACCCCGGACCCTTGAGACGCTTCGTGAGCAGATCGGCGACTGCCGGCGCTGCCCCCTTGCGGATTCCCGCACGAACCTGGTGTTTGGAGCCGGTAACGAAAAAGCCCGGCTGGTATTTGTGGGGGAAGCGCCGGGAGCTGATGAGGACCGACAGGGGGAGCCGTTTGTGGGGGAAGCCGGGCAGGTCTTGACCCGCATGATTGAGGCGATGGGGCTGACACGCGCCCAGGTCTACATCTGCAATGTGCTCAAGTGCCGCCCGCCTGCCAATCGTAATCCCCACAAGGATGAGGTGGTTACCTGTACTCCCTTTCTGAGACAGCAGCTGCAGATCATCAGGCCGGAAGCGATTGTCGCCCTCGGCACCTTTGCGGCCCAGACCCTGCTGGAAAGCAAGGAGCCGATCTCGCGGCTGCGCGGAACATTTCACAAGTACCAGGGCATACCGCTAATGCCGACCTTTCATCCCTCGTTTCTGCTGCGGAACAAGGAAAACAAGCAGCATTACTGGGATGTCTGGAGTGATCTGGAGCAGGTGCTGCGGAAGCTGAAGCTGGCGGTACCGGAGAAAAAACAGGGACACGGGTCAAGGGTCAAGGGACAAGGGTAGTTACAGCCAGCGGCGCACCACAAACAGCGCCGTTTTTTTTGTATCTGCAGGCCAGGCGTTTGCCGGTCTGCGTTGCTGCAGCAGCTGTGTCAGCCGTTTTATAAGCGGAGTCAGCACCACACCGTTCTTTTTTTCTCCACAGTTCATGACACTTTCTATGCTGGTTTTCTGATCCAGCACGATAATGACATGCCCCTTCCAGACGATCAGATCAAGGGGGCGCAGCCGTTCTGCCAGCTTTTCAGCAGTCAGCCCTTCAACCTCCACAGCGGCACCAAACTGTACCAGTTGGTCGGTATTCCGTGGGGTGTAGCCATCGGTTACCTCATACAAAAGACCTGAACAATCAAGGCCGGCAAACCGGCGCTGTTCTCCCGAGCTGACCCCTTCCCGCAGGTTGCCGCCCCAGATATAGGGTAATCCATCCGCGCTACGGAGCATCTTTTGTAGTGCTAGCTGTTGCGGGAGCAGCGGTTTGCGTGGAACAGGCCTGACCTGCTGCTGCTCAAGCAGCGCAGCATCAACGTACAGGCTGACCCCGGCCGGTGCCTGATACTCATCCGTGGTAACCTGCAGCACCTGACCGATTTGGTGAGCCGCAGTAACAATCCTGAAAACTGTGCCTGGCAGAGCGATTACTTCAAGTTCCCGTACCTGGCCGCAGCGATCTTTTTTCTGAGTTGCGCCGGGCATGGCTGCCTGGGGCTGGTTAAAGACCGGTACCGGCTGTCTGGCAACGGCAAAGCGATACAACTCTTCGGTAGCGGCGTCACTGCAGCACCAAAACAGAAAAAAAAGTACGATAACAGCAGATTTCATGGTCCCTCCGGTGTCCGTGGTTGCAGCAATAGCTGCTGCGTGGTAAAAAACAGTACGTACATCATGGGAGGTACTGTGGAGCAGTTACCAGCCCGTTTGATCGGATTCTGCGAGTTAAATGACCAACAGTTGACAGCGATTTTGGACCTGCTGGCCAGCCAGTCAGGACAGACACGTATTGAGTCCTACAAAGCGTCCTGTGTCAAGCGGAGGATTCTTTCCCGGATCAGGCGCACTGGCTGTCAGAATCCTGAACAGTATCTGGAGCGTCTTATTGCTGATCCTGAAGAAGGGGCGCGCCTGACCGGTTCCCTGTCGATCCACGTCAGTCAGTTTTTCCGAAATCCAAGCCTGTTTGATGCATTGCAAACCAAGCTGTTGCCGCAGCTTGTGCAGCGTTCCGCTGGCCAATTGGTGCGATTATGGAGCGTCGGCTGTTCTGCCGGACAAGAGCCGTACTCACTTGCCATGCTGCTTTCTGAATCTTTTGATAGTGATAAAAAACCTGGCCGATTTGAAATTCTGGCCACTGACATCGACAACCGGATGCTCGCTCTGGCAGCATCCGGTTGTTATGAGGAGCAGGCACTGCAGGGTATATCACCTGAACGGCGGGAGCGCTTTTTTATTCCGTCAGGCCAGGGCTTCCGGCTCTGTCCGCAGCTGCGCGGCCTGGTCAGATTCAGGCAGATGGATCTGCAGCAGTTTGAGCAGTATCAGCCGGCAGAACTTGTGCTATGTCGTAACACCCTGATTTACTTCAACAGGCCAGCGCAGGAAAAAATTCTGCATGCCCTTGCAGATATTTTGCCACAGGGTGGTATACTGGTGCTGGGAAAATCGGAAAGTATGCCAAACCACCTGCGGAGCAGGTTTGC
>CAXNJF010000186.1:0-4478 GCA_964202585.1 Trichlorobacter sp.
ATCTGGCAGAGCATCATTACCGCAGCTTTCCGGTTACCTTTTGGGACCCTTACGGCCAGCAGGGCCATCTCGTGCGGGCCACGGTCTCGGATATGGGGCCGCTGCTTCTGTCCCGGATGCTGGAACTGAACGAGACCCAAAGTGGTGTACTGAACCTGGTCTTTAAGGTGGCAGATGACAGCGGCCTGTTGTTGCTTGATCTGAAGGATCTGCGGGCCATGCTGCAGTTTGTGGGGGATAACGCCAAGTCTCTGACCACCGATTACGGCAATGTCTCTGCTGCCAGTATCGGCGCTATCCAGCGGGGGCTTCTGACCTTGGAGAGCCAGGGGGGAGAAGCGATCCTGGGGGAGCCGATGCTGAACATCCATGATCTGATACAGACTGACCGGGGATTGGGGGTAATCAACATCCTTGCGGCCGACCGGCTGATGCAGACCCCCAAGCTGTACGCGACCCTGCTGTTGTGGCTGTTGTCGGAACTGTTTGAGAACCTGCCTGAGGCTGGAGATCTGGAAAAGCCCAAACTGGTCTTCTTTTTTGATGAGGCGCACCTGTTATTTAACGATGCCCCGTCGGCCCTGGTGGACAAGATTGAGCAGGTGGTGCGTCTGATCCGCTCAAAAGGGGTCGGGGTGTACTTTGTGACCCAGAATCCTGCCGATATACCGGACAAGGTGCTGTCGCAGCTGGGCAACCGCGTGCAGCACGCCCTGCGGGCCTTCAGCCCCCGTGACCAGAAGGCGGTTAAGGCGGCTGCCGAAACCATGCGGGACAATCCGGAGCTTGATGAGGCAGCCGTTATTACTGAACTGGAAGTTGGCGAAGCGCTTGTTTCCTGTCTGGATGACAAGGGGAGCCCCGGTATGGTTAAGCGGGCGTATATCATTCCCCCTTTGGGGCAGATCGGCCCGATTAACCTGCAAGAACGGCAACAGTTGATGCAGTCATCTCTGGTGGCCGGGGTGTATGATACTGCAATTGATCGGGAATCGGCATACGAGCTGCTTAAGGCCCGTGCTGGAAAAACGGTGCCCCCCCAGACACCGCAGAGCGGCTCAACTGCAGGCGGTCTGGGGGGGATGTTGGGGGATCTGCTGGGTAGTGGCGGTAGTGGCAGTCGCCAGCGAGAAGGGGTGGTTGAGGCCCTGGCAAAAAGTGCTGCCCGTTCAGTGGGCAGTCAATTGGGCAGAGCCATCATCCGGGGTGTCATGGGCTCGCTTTTTGGCGGCAGAGGAAGATAGGACAGAGATTTGAAGCGGTAAAGATTGTATAAAGGCATTCAGCAATGAGGACTATCGGTTCGGGAAACAGCAGGGGTTTTCAGGCCGACTGGGATTGTTTCCAGTCGGCCTTTTGATTGGCAACGGCGTCTCCTACGGTCTGGTTGCGGTAAAGATCGCCCGCAGCGGTGCCGGGTGTCCTTCGATGGTCTTTGACTCCTCTTCCGGATCAAGGTAGTCCGCCAGTGACTCAAAACGCATCCACTCTGTCGCGTGTTGCTCCCCATAGGTGGTACGGCTGGTGTTGATGCAGGCGATCTCTGTAAAACCACAACGCTGCAACCACAGGATCATCGCCGGAATTGACGGCAGGAACCAGACATTGCGCATTTTGGCGTACCGTCCCGGCGGCATGAAGATCCTCTCCTGATCCCCTTCAACAATCAGCGTTTCCAGAATCAACTGTCCCCCCGGACGCAGGCAGCTCTTCAGCTCAAGCAGATGGTCAAGGGGGGAGCGGCGATGGTAAAGCACCCCCATGGAGAAGGCGCTGTCAAAGCAGGCAAGGTTGGCAGGCAGATCTTCGACACCGATCGGGATGACATGGTGCTGTGGATCGTGCAGATAACGTTGCATGACCTGAAACTGCATCACCGAAACCAGAAATGGCTCAATGCCAAGCACAAAGTCGGCGCCAGCGCCACGCATACGCCAGCCGTGATAGCCGTTGCCGCAGCCCACATCCAGGACTCTACGTCCGGCCAGCGGCTGGATGTGCGGCAGAAGACGCTCCCACTTCCAGTCAGACCGCCATTCGGTATCGATCTCAATGCCGAAAATAGTGTAGGGGCCTTTACGCCAGGGGTGAAAGGCCTGGAGCCGGGCGATCAGCTCTTCGCGCATAATCTGGCCAAGGTCACTGCTGGAGCCGATGGTGACACTGTCCTGCAGCTCAACGCGGGATGGCTGTATCTCCGGCAGGGCCTGCAGAGCACTGAGCCAGTCCGGCATATCGCCGTAACGTTCAAGCAGTAACCCCTCGGACAGACTGGTTTGCAGCTGTTCAGCCCAACGATTTTGCCCCATGGCAGCAAGGTGCGGATAGAGTGAATCGTAAAATTTCATTTCATTGCGACCAGAGAAACAAAATTGAAGCACTGGAACCACAGCTCAGAGCAGGAGAAGCCAGCCATCTTCAACCGTTTTTGATGAACAGCGAGGGTCTCGGGGATCATCACGTTTTCCAGCGCTGACCGCTTCTGGCTGATCTCCAGATCACTGTAACCATTGGCCCGCTTGAAGTCGTGATGCAGTTCAATATGCAACTGTTGTCGCTCCGGCACGCTGAAAGCGATCTTCTCCGAGAGGATCAGAATACCGCCCGGATTGAGCCCCCTGTAGATCCGCTGCATCAGTGCCAGTCGCTGTGGCGGGGGGATGAACTGCAGGGTAAAATTGATCACAACGACCGAGGCATTCTCAATCGTTACCCCCTGAAGATCGCTACAGATCATCGTCACCGGAATGGAGGGTTCAGTATCGAGGGCCAAGAGCTCCCGGGCGCGCTCAATCATCGCCGGGGAGTTATCCACCGCAATAATGTTACAGTCCGGCACAGTGATCCGCTGACGCATAGCCAGGCTTGCCGCCCCGAGGGAACAGCCCAGATCATAGCAGTGACTACCGGCCTGGGCGTATTTGGCAGCAAGGATGCCGATATTGGCTATAATCATGCCGTAGCCGGGCACCGAGCGTTGTATCATGTCAGGAAACACAGCAACAACCCGTTCATCAAATTCAAAATCGATTATATTCCGGAGGGGGGCAGCATAGAGTGCGTCAGTTTTTCTGGTCACAGTTTTCTCGTCCTGATTGGGCGGATTATTCGTAAAAAGTTGAAGGTTTTAATGTATTCTCGCATCCAACGATTTGCAACAAGATTGCTTTCTTTGATATCATTAAGTCTTTATGATACATCAGAGTGCTCTTTCGGGCTGTCTGGCAGCTAAAACGTTCGTGTCAAAGCAGTATCGATTATTTTCGCCGTGCGTGTAGCTGTACCAGGACTGGAGTTGAGTCTGACATGATCCGCCACCCCTTATTCATTATCGTAACGCTGCTTGGCATTGAACTGCTGGTGCTGGGACTTGCCCGTCATCAACGGACAAAACACTGGTTCAAGCTGCTTCCCTCGGTCTTCTGGATCTACTTTCTGCCGATGCTGGCGGCTACCTTCGGCCTGCTCGACACCGGCAGTCCCGTCTATGGGCTGATCACCACCTGGTTGCTGCCGGCCAGCCTGGTGCTGCTGCTGCTGCCGGTGGATATCAGGGCCATTTTGCGGTTGGGGCCAGTGGCACTCCTGATGTTTTGTATCGGCGCAGCAGGAATCATCTGTGGCACCGCCCTCTCTTTCAACCTGTTCAAGCCGCTCGTCGGGGCTGAGTTCTGGGCCGGCTTCGGAGCGCTGTCCGCCTCCTGGACCGGAGGCAGCGCCAATATGATCGCGGTGAAAGAGGCGCTGTCCGTACCGGATCGGGTTTTTGCCCCGATGGTAATCGTTGATACCGTGGTACCGTATTTCTGGATGGGGGCCCTGATTGCCGCAGTGGCCCTGCAACCGGCCTTTGACCGCTGGAACCGGTCAGACCGCAGCATTATCGATCAGCTGAGCTGTCGTATCGCCGCACCTGATCAGGCCGTACAGCAGAAACGCACTCTGGCCGGAACCATGCTGCTCCTGCTGGTTGCGGCGGCAGGCAGTGGATTTGCCCACATACTTGGCCGCCAGTTGCCAGTAATCAAGGATGTGGTCTCCGGCTACACCTGGACCATCATCATCGTCTCACTGCTTGGCATCCTGCTTTCCTGTAGTCCAGCCCGCAAACTTGAACAGCACAGTTCCTCTGCAACCGGCTATTATCTGCTCTATTTTGTCCTGACCGCAATCGGAGCCAAGGCTTCGGTAGCCAGCATCGGTTCGGCTCTGATACTTATTCTGGCAGGTCTGCTGATCGTGGCGGTGCATCTTGTGTTTCTGCTGGTGGGAGCGAGGCTGTTAAAAGCGCCCCTGTTTCTGGTGGCTGCAGCCAGTCAGGCCAATATCGGCGGCGTTGCCTCGGCTCCGCTCGTTGCTGAAGTCTACCAGCCTGGTCTGGCTTCAGTTGGCCTGCTGCTGGCTATTCTGGGAAATATCTTTGGAACCTACCTGGGCATCCTGAGCGCACAGCTCTGCCGGTTGTTGTAGAAGGAGAA
>CAXNJF010000187.1:0-4476 GCA_964202585.1 Trichlorobacter sp.
ATGCTGGCCGGTCCGGATGAATTTTCGTACATTGGACCGGCGTCACTGGGGAATGACCGTTTTATCACCTACCGCAAGATCCGTCTTGCCAGCGAAACAGACCCGGACAGGTATGTCAGGGTGGGGGTCCCGGTACAGACAGCGCTGGAAGAATCCACCAGGTCCATTGCCAAGAACCTGGCGTTGCTTTTCTCCTTCCTGTTGGCTGCATTTCTCCTGTCATATTTGATCGGCAAGCGATCAATTGTTGACCGGATCAGCAGGCTTGAAGTCGCTTCCCACTGTCTTGCAGCCGGTGATCTGAAAACAAGGGTAGCCGATTCAGTGTCAGGGGGAGAACTGGGCAGTCTGGCCGCAAGCTTTGATGCCATGGCCTTGAAGCTTGCACACCGGGAACAGGAGCTTGAACAGGCCCGCCATTCCTCTGATAACGCCAACCGGGCCAAAAGTGAATTTCTGGCTAACATGAGCCATGAAATCCGCACCCCGATGAACGGCGTGCTTGGCATGACCCAGCTGATGCGCTTTACCGATCTGAACAGCGAACAGAAAGAGTACCTTGACAGTCTTGAGCTTTCCGGTAAAAACCTGCTGGCACTGATTAATGACATTCTGGATCTTTCCAGGATTGAGGCCGGCAGGATGCAGCTTGAATCTGCCGATTTTTCCCTGCGCCGCAGCGTGGAAGAGGTTGTCGCCAACCAGTCTTCACAGATCCGGCAAAAGGGGCTCCAGCTGCAGGTCGATATCCGGCAGCAGGTGCCGGAACTGGTCTGTGGCGACTCCCTTCGCTTCAAACAGATTCTGCTCAATCTGCTGGGCAATGCCATAAAATTTACCCAGACCGGCAGCATCACCATTTCTATTGCGGTCTCCTCCTGCTGGGAGACGGGCTGTACCATACGGATGCTGGTTCAGGACACCGGCATAGGGATGGCGGCTGAAGAGGTTGAGCGGATATTCGGCGCTTTTGAGCAGGCCGACAATTCCATCACACGCAAATACGGTGGCAGTGGTCTGGGGCTGGCCATCTGTCAACGTCTCGTTGAGTTGATGGGAGGCAGGATATGGGTTGAATCAGCTCCTGGGCAAGGCTCAACCTTTTCTGTCGAGCTTCCTTATACGATACGCTATAAAGGAGTTGAACCCCCGCCGCCTGCACAGGATCGCAAGCCTGTAGCACCGTTGAGTAAAAAGCCGCTCAAGATACTGATCGCCGAAGACAATCCCTTAAATGCGGATACGCTGGCTGCCATGCTCAAGCGGATGGGACATGAGACAAGAGTTGCAGCAAACGGACGGGCGGCGATTGATCTGTGGCAAACCTGGGCATGCAATTGCATTCTGATGGATATTTCCATGCCTGAAATGGATGGCCGTCTGGCAATGGCAGCTATTCGAGAGCAGGAAGCCAGGATCGGTGGCCGCACCCCGATCATTGCGCTGACCGCCCATGCCCTGCTGGGAGACCGAGAGCGTTTTCTGGCAGAAGGGTTTGACGGGTATATTGCAAAGCCGGTTGATGTACATGAGCTGGCTGATGAGCTGAAGCGGATGAGTGAGCCCGCATAGACTTCCTGAACTTTGAGCAAAACTGATCAGGCGAGGTTTACCGTTGCAGTTCTACCCTGAAATTTTGTATAATTTTGGTAAGGTAGCTTATTTAAAGAAACGGGATGGCGGATATGGATCCCCTCGGCAGCATCAGGAACAACGGTCATACGGCAGTAACGCAGACAGACGCTGCCGGAAGAGTACCTGAACAACAGTCAGGTGCAGAGACCGGGCGTTCGTCTGCTTCCGCCACTGCTGCCGGCATCACGCTGCCGGAGGATCAGGTGACCCTCTCCGGCAGACAGCCGGACAGTGCTCAGGCTGATACAACTACCACTGAGACCGATCCTGCAAAAAAAGAGATGAAGCCGGGCGAAAAAACGACGCCTGACGGCAAGAGTCTTGAAGACCCGCAGATCCAGCAACAGATTTCCCGGCTGAAGCAGAACGAAGAAAAGGTCAAGGCTCATGAGGCTGCCCACAAGGCGGTGGGGGGTAACCTGGCCAGCTCCGCCTCCTACAGTTACACCCAGGGACCGGATGGCCGCAGTTACATTACCGGCGGTGAAGTACAGATCGACATGTCCGGCGGACGGACCCCCCAGGAAACCATCTCCAAGATGCAACAGGTTATCCGGGCAGCCCTGGCTCCGGCTGACCCATCCGGCCAAGACCGGGCTGTGGCGGCCCAGGCTGCCAGCCAGATGGCTGCGGCCCAGCAACAGAAGCTGCAGTCAGACAGCTCCACCGCCGAGCCGGACCCTACCCAGCCGGTTGATCCTGTCAAAGAGGCGATCCGTGCTGCTGTTGACCCGACTGCTGCTGAAGATAAAACCACTCCGGTCGGCTCGAAAAGTGCTGATACACGGGTGCAGCAAGCCTACGGCAATCCGGCGGTGCAGGGTAACAGCTCCGCTTCTAATCCATCTGACCGGCGTCAATCCGGTTTCTTCCCGGATGACAGCTCATCCTTTATTTCTGCCTTCGCCTGATCCTGCCCGTGTCCCGTACCGCTCTGGTCTACTCATCCCGCTTTGAACAGTTCAGTTACGGTGCTCATCATCCGTTTCAATTGCACCGCTATGGCCTTGCCCTGGAATTGCTGGACGCCTACGGCCTGCTTGATCTGTCGGGCATGGAACGCCGCGACTGCAGTCCGGTGCCGGAAGAACTGATCCTCAGCTTTCATACTCCGGCCTACCTGGCACGGCTGAAGGAGTTCAGCGCCTCTGACGAATCACGGGCTGATTTCATGTTTGGCCTGGGGGATGCGGATTGCCCGGTTTTCAAAGGGCTGTACGACTACGCGGCTCTGGGAGCCGGGGCAACCCTGGAAGCCTGCCGCCTGATTGTCGAGGAAGAGTTTACTGCGGTACTCTCCCTGGCCGGGGGATGGCACCATGCCCATCAAGCACGGGCATCGGGCTTCTGCTACCTGAATGATGCGGTAATCGCTATCAACTGGCTGCTGCAGCAGGGCAAGCGGGTAGCCTATCTGGATCTGGATGCCCACCACGGCGACGGTGTGCAGGAAGGGTTTTACGATACAGATCAGGTCTTGACCATTTCGCTCCACGAAAGCGGGATCTATTTTTTTCCCGGTACCGGTTTTGAGGATGAGACCGGCAGCGGTGTCGGGCAGGGTTACACCGTCAATCTGCCGCTGCTGGCCCATACCGACGATCCGCTCTACATGCGGGTTTTTGACGAAACGGTCTACCCCTTGCTGGCTGCGTTTAACCCGGATATCATTGTGGCCCAGATCGGGGCTGATGCTTTCCGTACCGATCCGCTGACCCGCCTTGAGATCACCACCCACAGTTATGCCTACATCATGCGCAAGCTGCAGGCCCTCAAAATTCCCTGGGTGGCTTTGGGAGGTGGCGGTTATGACCTGATGAACACCGCCCGGGCCTGGACCATCGCCTGGGGGGCCATGAACGGGATTGACCTGCCCCCACGTCTGCCCGCCGCTTTTGTGAAAAAGATCCGGCAGCAGGGCTACCCCCACACCATGCTGCTTGATGCACTCCATTGGGCAGATGAGCATGACCGTGGTCTTGCGCTGGACTCTCTGGAACGCAGCATCGCCGCCATCAGAAAACAGGTCTTTCCGATGATTATCGGCGGCGATCTGGCGGGGTTGCTCTGATGTCAAAAGTACCTGGAAACAGCCCGTTGATCAGCCGGGAAGGGCATCAGCTTTCCTCGCTCTCCCGCATTAACCGGTTGCCGGAGCAGGAGAAAGAAGCGCTCTATGCCGGTCTGCTGCCCTCACGTCTGTTGGCGCTGCTGCAGATTGATCCGAAAAGCCTCCACAACCCTGTCGGAGAAAAACTGGTGCAGGTGATCGCGCCGGAAGGCTTGAATTTTGTGCGGATTGAAGTGCGCTCACACCCTGCTGATGCTGATCTGGTCTTCTTTGCAGAGCTTGCTGACACCCAGTTTCACCAGCTTGAACTGGCTTTCTGCATCATCTGTGATCCGGCTGCTTCGCGCTTTGCGGTTGACGTAACCGAAGAGGGGGCGGTAAACTATTTCAGTTCACATGGTCGCAATCAGCCGGAAGAGTTACGGGCCATGGCTGCCGGGCTGTTTCCCAACCAGACCCGGCGGGGGCTGCGCCTGTTCGGCGAGTTTTTTCCGCTGGTGGAACGCTTTGCCGACAGCCTCGGATTTGAAATGATCGTTGCCGAGCCGCTTACCTACGACAACGCCATCAGGTACGAACGTTACGGCTTTGATTACCTGACCGGCAAGCGGCTGATGCTGGAGATTGACCGGGAGTTTCATCCCGGAGGTGCGCTGCTGCAACGGCTTGACAGCTCCACACCGTTCCGGCTGCCGGGCATGGAACGCACGGTGCGGGGACGCAGTTGGGCCATTCATGACGGGATTATGGATGAGCCGTGGGATGAAGTA
>CAXNJF010000188.1:0-4472 GCA_964202585.1 Trichlorobacter sp.
CCGAGCGTGAGCCGTTTTATGCCGATGCAGACATAAGAATTGACACCACCGGTAAAACATTGGAAGATGTCGCCGCTGTAATCCTTGAATTCTATGCAGAAAGATGCTCAGGGGCATTGTGAAAACCATCACCATTCAGCTTGATTCCCATTGTTACGATATAGCCATCGGTGAAGGGCTGTTGTCCGGAATCGGCGCTGCCTGCAAGTCTGTTGGTCTTGGCTGTGTCGCTGCAGTGATAACCAATCCGACGGTTGCGCCTCTGTATGCTGCTGTTGTAACCGGTTCGCTGCAGGAGGCCGGTTTTACCCCCGTAGTGATCGAAATTCCTGATGGTGAAGAGTTCAAGACCAGTGTAACCCTGAATACCATCTATGATCGTCTGATTGAAGCAGGTCTTGACCGCCGTTCATTCATTGTTGCCCTGGGTGGTGGTGTGGTGGGAGATCTGGCTGGTTTTGCCGCCGCAACGTTTCTGCGTGGCATCCCTTTTGTGCAGCTGCCAACAACCCTTTTGGCCCAGGTAGACAGCAGTGTCGGGGGAAAGACCGGCATTGATCATGCTTTGGGCAAGAACCTGATCGGCGCTTTTTATCAGCCCCATCTTGTTGTATCTGATGTCAGTACCTTGCATACCCTGTCTGAGCGTCACTATCGGGCTGGTCTGGCCGAGGTGGTCAAATATGGCGTTGTATTTGATGCTGATCTGTTTGCGTTGCTTGAGGCAGAGGTTGATGGCTTGCTGCAGCGGGATCCGGCTTTGCTTGCCCGCGTTGTTGCTCGCTGCTGTGAGATCAAGGCCTGGGTGGTTGAGCAGGATGAGCGGGAGGCCGGTCTGCGGGCTGTGCTGAACTATGGTCATACCCTTGGTCACGCCTTTGAAACCCTGTCCGGCTACCGTGATCTTGTCCATGGTGAAGCGGTTGCCATCGGCATGGCCCAGGCAGCGCTTCTGTCCCAGCGGGAAGGGTACTGTTCGGTGCATGATGTCGAGCGGATCACTATTCTGTTGCAACGGTTAGGTCTGCCGACAGCGGCGCCGGAGGTGGCTCAGGATGACCTGGTCAGCGCCCTCGGCAAAGATAAAAAGAACCGTTCCGGTACCCTGCAGTATATCTGTAATCGTGGTATCGGTTCCCATGCAGTACATCAGTTTACCCCGGCCCGGTTGGCCGAAGCCTGTTTTTCAGGGAGGTAAAGTCAGCTATGACATCGTCAGCGGAGTCCTTCTGGAGTGAGATAAAGGGATATGAGGAGCGGTTGAAGAGCAACCCGGCTTCGTACTGTTTTGCCCCCCTTGCGGAGGTCTACTTGAAGGCTGGTCTGCTTGATGATGCGCTGGCTGTAGCCCGTGCCGGTGTAATCAGGTATCCCGGCTTTGTTGCAGGGCAGATGGCTCTGGCCAGGGTCTGTCACCAGAAGGGGTTCGTGGATGAGTGCCGGCGTGCTCTTGAAGTGGTCACCGGGGCAGTTCCGGAACAGGCCGAGGCCCAGAGAATGCTGGCTCGCCTGTATAGCGAATCCGGCCGGGATCAGGAGGCGGGCAGTGCCCTTCAGACCTTGCTTGAATTCTGCCCTGAGGATATAAGCGCACGGCATGAGCTGGAGTCGATTCAGCACAGGTGTGCTGTTGCTCAACCTGAAGATGAGCTTGAGCTGATTGAGTTCACCGATGCGGACATCATTGAAGAGTTTGAGGATGAAGATCTGCTGGTTGAACGGGTGACGCCAATGGTTACAGCTGTTGAAGATCCCTGGTCGGGAGTTACACCGGTACCTGAACCTGTGTCTGCATTTGAACCTGAGCCGGAATCCGCTCCCGCGTTTACACTTGAGCCTGAACTTCCACTTGAGCCAGAGCCGGTGTCTCTGCAGGCTGAGCCTGTTCCTGAGTCTGCCTGGCCGTTGCCCGATCAACCGTTTGTGGCATCAGCAGAATCTGCGGAAACCACATCGTCAGATCTGGATGCTGTCTGGTCAATGCCTGAGCAGCAGCTTGTTACGGCTACAGAGCAGCAGGAGCAAGACCCGCTTGCCACGCCGACCATGGCTGAACTCTATGTCTCTCAAGGCTTTCCTGAGAAGGCCATTGAAATGTATCGCAGGATTGTTGAAGCTGATGGATCAAATCAGGAAGCCGTTGCCCGTCTTGCTGAGCTGGAGCAGCCGTCAGGCGCTGCCGAGGCCGCCCAGGCTGCTGTTGCAGCAGCCGAGCAACCTTTGACACAGGTTAATCTTCCTGCACAGGGGGCTGCAGACCAGCAGGCCAAGGTTACCGTTTTGGAAGGATGGCTTGAGAACATCCGGAGGTTACGTACATGTCGTTAAGAGAACTGTTGACCACGATGCTGGAGCAGGTGGAGGGCGCTTACGCTGTCATGCTGATGGGGTATGATTGCATCGCCATTGATGAAATTCAGCAGGGTGTTGCCGACTTTGATGTCCAGGCCATGGCGGTTGAGTATGGAACGGTGATCAAGGAGATCCGTCGCACCATTGAGGTAATCGGCGCCGGTGAGATGGAAGAGATTACCATCACCACCGCCCGTTCCCGTATGATTATACGGGTCTTGAATGATGAATTTTTTGCTGCTTTTGTGCTGTCAAAGAACGGTAATCTGGGCAAAGCCCGTTATCTTTTACGGGCCAAGGCGCTTGAATTGGTTGAGGCCGTTGAATAATCATGCGGATTCTTGTGCTGCATGGTCCTAACCTGAATCTGCTGGGCACGCGGGAGCCTGATATCTACGGCACCCTTGGTCTGGATGACATTAACGGAGCACTTGAGGCGCTGGGTACCGAGTTTGAGTGCTCCCTCTCCTTTTTTCAGTCAAACAGCGAAGGCGCCCTGATTGATGCTGTTCAGCAGGCACCGGCCAGCTATGATGGCATTTTGATCAATCCGGCAGCTTATACCCATACCAGCGTTGCCCTGCGTGATGCCTTCGCTTCAATCGGACTTCCCTTTGTGGAGGTTCATCTCTCCAATATTCACCGTCGGGAGGAATTCCGGCATCATAGCTATCTGGCCCCTCTTGCCCTGGGCCAGATCTGCGGTTTTGGACTGGATAGTTACCTGCTTGGTCTGCGTGCACTTTTCAATCATATTAAAAATTAATCTACAAATGTTCGTTAAACTTTCACGTTTTGTGAGAATTCGATTGAGGGGCTGCTTTCAGTTATGCTAAAAAGCAGACGTCAACGACTCGTGCGGTTTTTTGAAGAACATGATCTTGATCTGCTGTTGATTGAGCATCCGGTTAATCTGCGTTACTTGTCAGGCTTTAGCGGTTCTGAAGGGGCGTTATTGCTGACACCTGAGGGGGGTTGGTTTGTGTGCGACTCCCGATATACAGTTCAGGCTGCCAAAGAGGTGGTTGGACTGACGGTGGTGGAGCAGGCGCAGCGCCAGGAAGGAATCGCTGATCTGATACGTCAGGCGGGTGGCCACCGGGTTGGTTTTGAGGCAGCCCATACCACGGTCAGTCATCATCAGGGACTGCTGGCCATACTGCCGGGAGTGACCCTGCTGGCAATCGGGCCGGAGCTGGATACGGTCAGAAATTGTAAGGACACCGGCGAACTGGAACAGTTGTCCAGGGTTGCTGAACTGGCCTCAGCCTCACTGGAAACGTTGCTGCCGTTAATTTGCCCCGGTATGACTGAGGCTGAACTGGCCTTGCAGCTTGAATTTGAAATGCGTCGTAGCGGAGCAGACGGGCGCGGGTTTGATTTTATTGTCGCATCGGGTGTGCGTGGCGCAATGCCCCACGGGCGGGCCTCTGACAAGCCGATTCAGTCCGGTGAGCTGGTAACCATTGATTTCGGGGCGGTGCAGGATGGCTATTATTCCGATGAAACTGTCACGGTGGCGGTTGGCTCAATCAGTAACCGGCAGCAGCAGATCTATGAAACGGTACGTGAGGCCCATGATCGTGCAATTGAAGCGGTGAAACCGGGGATATCCTGCCGTGATCTTGATGCGGTCGCTCGCGACTACATCAGAGGTCAGGGATTTGGTGATTTCTTTGGTCATGGGCTGGGACACGGAATCGGTCTTGATGTGCATGAGAAACCGGTGATTTCTCCTCGCAGCGAGGCGATGGTTGAAGAGGGGATGGTTTTTACCATTGAACCAGGCATCTACGTTCCCGGTTTTGGTGGCGTGCGGATAGAGGATACCGTGGCAGTTACGGCTGATGGCTGCTGTCTGCTGACCAAGGTTCCAAAACAGCTGAAAATATTATAACAGATGTTCGTGATCCTGTGGTTTTGTGATGTGAAGATACTGAGATAAGGAGAATAGAGATGGAAGTAAAAGACCTGAAGCAGTTGATCAAGATGATTACCGAGACCGATATCACCGAATTTGAAATGGACAACGCAGAAGAAAAAATCGTGATCAAGCGTGGTCAGCGGACCGAGATCGTCCAGATGGCTGCTCCGGCGCAGGGATACATGGCTCCGGCACC
>CAXNJF010000189.1:0-4466 GCA_964202585.1 Trichlorobacter sp.
CTCCGGTGTGGAGCCAATTGTCGGCATCAATCACCTTGGCAGTTTCCTCCGACATTTTGTAGTAGCCTTTCATGACCATGTAACCACGGGCACAGAGTTCACCCTGCTTGCCGGGCGGCAGGGTCTCACCTGTTTCGATATCAATGATCTTGACCTCGGCGCCGGGCAGGGCGCGGCCCACGGTGGAGACCCGCAGTTCGATCGGGTCATCGGTGCGGCTCTGGGTAATGCCGGGGGATGATTCAGTCTGTCCGTAGACGCTCGTTATTTCGGCCTGGTGCATATCCTTGACCACCCGCTTCATCACTTCGATCGGGCAGACCGATCCAGCCATGATGCCGGTGCGCAGGCTGGAAAGATCAAATTTTAAAAATTCGGGATGCTCAAGCTCTGCGATAAACATGGTGGGGACGCCATGTACCGCAGTGCATTTTTCAGCTTCAATGGTCTGCAGCACTTTCAAAGGATCAAAGACCTCCACCGGTACCATGGCAGAACCGTGGGTGACGCAGACCATCGTCCCCAGTACGCAGCCAAAGCAGTGGAAGAACGGCACCGGGATACAGAGCCGGTCCTTGTCGGTAAACTTCATGCATTCACCGATCTGGAAACCGTTATTGGTCAGGTTATGGTGGGTCAGCATGACCCCCTTGGGAAAGCCGGTGGTGCCGGAGGTATACTGCATGTTGATGGTGTCGTGACAATCCAGAGTGGCCTCAACCGCAGCCAGTTCCTCGTCGGAGACATCCTTGCCCAGTTCGATAATCCGCTGGAAGTTCAGCATCCCTGCCGGAGTCTCGTCACCGATAAAAATAACATGCTTCAAAAACGGCAGTTTGGGATCATCCAGTTTTCCCGGTTCAGAATCGTGGATAGAAGGGACGACATCGGCCAGGGTCTTGACATAGTCGGTGTCCTTGAACGACTTGACCATGAACAGGGTGGTGGAGTCTGACTGGTTCAGCACATATTCAAGCTCGGAGGATTTATAGGCGGTGTTGACCGTCACCAGTACTGCACCAATCTTGGGGGTGGCAAACTGCAGAATCACCCACTCCGGCACATTGTAAGCCCAGATCGAGACATGATCCCCTTTTTTGATTCCCAGCTTCAGCAGTCCCTTGGCAACCTGGCGGCAGATCTCGTTGAACTGTTTGTAGCTGTACCGCAGCCCCCGCTCCGGGTAGACCAGGGCATCGTTGTCAGGAAACCGGCGGGCGATGTCATCAAGCATTCCGCCGATCGGAAGGGTGATGGTCTGGGACATGAGAAATCCTCCTGGAGGGTGTTTTGTGTAGATGAACCAAGTTTTTTTAAAAAAATAACTTTATGGATGGTAACATACTGAATTTAAGGCTTGTTTGAATAACATGGCAGGGTGCCATCGTCAAGGTATAAGGCGGTTACTGTGGTTGCGTACTGCATCGAGATTGTAAGGGATCGTTGCTGCACATGGTTTTACGGGACGCTGGCGTTCCCACGACCGAGCGTGGGAACGCTAATAAAGCCGCAAAACAAAAATAAAATCTGCTGTTGCAACCTTTCCGACCGGGCCGTCGCCTTATTGAGTCTGTTCTTTTGCCTTCTGTTTTTCCTTCTCACGATCATCAACCAGCTTGTAGGCCACATAGTATTTGAACACATTGCGGACGTAGGTTGTTGTTTCACTGCCTATCCGTTCTGCCGCCACAATTTCAACATTGTTGAACCAGATGTTGGGATCAAGCCCCCGTTTAGCTGCTTCCCGCCGGATCTTGGCGATGTTTCCCGGACCGGCATTATAGGCGGCAAAAGAAAAAAGCGTGCGATTAAGCTCATCAAAGCTGGCGTCATTCAGGTAGCGATCCAGTAAATGATCAAGATACTTGGTGCCGGCATGAATGTTCGGCTCGGTTACCCGAATGTTGCCGACCCGCATGGCTGCACCTGTACTGGGCATGATCTGCATGATGCCGATGGCGCCGACATGGCTGCGCGCATTCTGGTTCAGGCGTGATTCCTGGTAGCCCTGCGCTGCCAGCATCAGCGGATCAAAGCGGTAGCGCTGGCCGTACTTTTCAAACAGTGCCAATGTTTGATTGAAACGGGTCAATTCCCTATCTTCGGCGTTGTTTTTCAGCCCCTTGACCTTCTGCATCAGTTGGCGGTAGTACTGCAAAGGCATGTTTTTTTGTTGCGGTTGATTCAAAAATGATCTGATTTCAAGCTGAAAGCCGGGACTCTGCTTTCTGATCGCCCATCCGATACGGCTGTCGGCTCGCAGAATCAGTTGTTCATGGATGCTGATATCCGGTAACACCTGTTTCCATAACCGGGCTTTCCAGTTGTCCATGACTGCCCGTTGCAACATTCCGGCGTTTAACATTTCCAGAATATCTTCATCCTCAAGGGCTTCAGGCAGAAGTGTCAGGGTAACTGCCGGCTTTCCTGCAGCAGCAAGCCGGTTGTTCAGTTCTTTCAGGCTTTCGTAATAGCTTGATGAAGAGCGGACATGAACGGTCTGGCCAGAGAGCTGCTCTACGGTTGCCGGCGCTGCTATACCGTTTCCGGTAATCAGGATTTCATTGACCTGCCCTACCGGAAGTTCCACAAAATCAACAAGCTGTTTACGTTCTTCCGTGATGGTCAGATTTCCGGCAGCAACATCGGCTTTACCGCTGGTTACGGTCTCAATCAGCTTGTCACGGGTAACCGGAATGGCGTAGACCGTGAATGGACGACGCTTGAGCTGTTTCTTGTATTTTTTGTTCAGGTAGAGCTCAAAGTCCCGTATGGCTGCGGCGGTCAGACCCCGCTCGTGTCCCTTGTCAACAGAGTAGAGCGAGCGGCTGTAGGGAACGGCCACCCGGATAACCCTGCGCTGCAGCATCCCCTCAAAATCGCCGAACCACGGCTTCGGAGAAAGTTCAAGCTGACGATGTTTCTGCTCACTTGCCTTTGGAGTCTCTACACGTGCAGTTGCTGACAACGGGAGCAGCAGCATGAAGAGGCATAGAACAAGGTGTATCCGTTGAAATAGGGTATGACGAGACATTGGCTACCTCCTGTACTGTTTGTAGCAAATTTTGATCATTTGTCAAACCTGTCGACAGCAGCAGCCGGGAAACAACGCGAGATAACATGTGAATGGTTGCCGAAGCAGCAGGTCTGTGGTATCTAATCAACGGGTTGCGTGTAACTTACTTGCTGCTGTTCTGGAGACCACCGTCTATGGCAGAACAATCATTTCAACACTATCTTCTCGGTCTGATCGCGGTTGCCAACAACATTCCGGCAATTCCGCTCTATCTGGCGTTATGTAACGGACGTAGCGAGCAGGAACAGCACCGGCTCTGCTTTGTTGCTACACTTACCTCGTTTATCACCATGGCGCTGGCCATGTTTACCGGCATGGCTATTCTCAATTTTTTTGAGATCAGCATTGATGCATTCCGGATGGCAGGTGGATTGCTGCTGCTGAACACAGGTTTGGGAATGATGAAGACAGCACAGCAAACCACTGTTATTGATACTGAAAAGCCATTTTCACAAATTTTGTCCACCGCTATCATACCGATTGCCATTCCGCTGACAACCGGCGCTGGCACCATGTCAACGGTCATTCTCTTTACAGAAAATATGAATAAATCAAGTTCACTGCAGATCAAGCTGATTGCCGCCATCATCTGTATGACGCTGATCATTTATCTTTCATTCAGGTATTCACCCATCATCATCAGGATTCTGAAGGAAACAGGGATGGATGTCCTTACCAAGGTCTTCGGCCTGATTACCCTTTCCCTCGGGATACAGTTTATCATCAGCGGATTACGCGGAGCCTTTCCAGTTCTTGGCCAGTGATGGTTCCTTGCCCGTTCTGACCTGTTTGGGTTTTCATGAATGAAATTGTTTGTCGTTTGGTGACTTGCTAAAACCAAAAGAGCTGCTACAACTAAAGTCAGTATGACCTGCTACATGATTCTTTTAAGCACTGGAGTTGCGTATGATCCTCAACACAATCAGTCCCAGGAACCCCGAACCCTTTGCCGGACGCCGCCTTATGATGGTGTTGTGCTCCCTGATGCTGGCCGTTGCAGTTAGCGGCTGCAGCAAACAGGAGCATGCTGCACAGGGACCGTCTGTTGTTGAATATGTGACGGTCCAGCAGCAGGATGTGCCGATCAACTATGAATGGGTAGGGGTCATGGACGGCTCTGTTAACGCTGTGATCAAGCCCCAGGTGACCGGCTATCTGACCAGACAGCTTTATCAGGAAGGTCAGCTGGTTAAAAAGGGGCAGGCGTTGTTTGAGATAGATCCGCGCACGTTCCAGGCGACCCTTGATCAAACCATCGGCAGTCTTGAGCAGGCCAAGGGGAATCTTGCCAGCCAGCAGGCTACCTATACTACCGCCAAGGCAGACCTTGACCGGATCCGTCCCCTGGCCAAACGCAATGCGGTTTCCAAGAAAGATCTGGACGATGCCA
>CAXNJF010000190.1:0-4456 GCA_964202585.1 Trichlorobacter sp.
TCTTTCGTGGCAGACACCGCAGTTGACAATGCAGCATCCCAGGTAGCCGGTTTCTGAACGCCATCCACCCCTTTGATCAACGGTGTGGTCAGACGCTGCGGGGCATTGAATGCGCTATAACCGAAACGACCATTGATGCAGAGGTTGCCGTTATTGTAAGTACGGTCATCACTGGTGACCCGGGCAACTTTGCCGTTCTGGACGTGGTATTCAATCTGGCAGCCTGATGAACAGAAGCCGCAGATGCCATTTTTGACCTCAAAGGACCAGGGACGACCGGCAAACTTGAACGGTTTGCTGATCAGGGTGCCGGTGGGGCAGGCAGCAATGCAGTTACCACAGAAATCGCAATCCAGCGGCTTGCCGGAAACCGTCTCCACCACGGCACGGTCGCCGCAGGACTGGGTTTCGATGGCACCGACGCCGGTGATCTCACGACAGACCTTGACGCACTTTTCACAGAGGATACAGCGGTTGGGATCGCTCTCCAGCAGGGACCAGTCATAACGGATCTGCAGACGCTCCAGATCAGCAGCATACTCCTGCTTGGCAACACCCAGACCGTAGCAGGTATCCTGCAGGTCGCACTCACCGGCTGCATCGCAGATCGGGCAGTCCAACGGGTGATTGACCAGCATCAGCTCCATGGTCTTCCTGCGGATCGTTTCCAGTTCAGGGGACTGGGTGGTGACCTTGATCCCTTCCTTGACCGGCGTGTTGCAGGCGGTCATGGGACGGGCTACCCCTTCCACATGCACGGCGCAGACCCGACAGGCCCCGGTGGTGGAGATCTTCTCCAGCCAGCAGAGGGTCGGAATCTTGATCCCCAGCTTTTGGGCTGCTTCAAGAATCGTGGCGCCAGCCGGTACTTCAACGTCAGTGCCGTCTATGGTCAGGGTGATGGTTTTATTGGTATCGCAGCATTCAGTGTGTGCCATTGCTTGTTTCCTATGCTGAGTTTAAGTTTTTGTTACAGTGCTACCATTGCCATGCGGTAACAGCGCAAACATCTGTCTGCCTCGGCCTGAGCTGTTGAGTCAGCAAAGCCAAGTTCCACCTCGTTGTAGTTCCCCTTGGCGGCGCGTTCCTTGCCATGCACCTCTTTCTGGCCGGCCCGGTCGGCAGAATCAAGCCAGGCAACCGGCTCGTTCTTGTCGTAGACTCCCAGATAGGTCAGCAGGTCCTCAAAGATCTCCTGCTCGGTCAGATACGCCTTGCCTTCTTCAAGGTAACGCTGGATCACATTGGCAGCCCGGTGAGCATTGCCGATACAGGCCACAACCGTAAGCGGGCCGATCTCGGCGTCACCACCGGCAAACACGCCGTCACAGTCAGTAATCAGGGTACGGGAGAGCGGGTTACCCATGCTGTCATTCAGCGCCTTGCCGGCTGCATCCTTCAGCGGAATATATTTCGTTACCACGGTATTCCACTTGGTTATGTCAATTCCCATATCCGGCGGAATGAAGCTTAAATCAGCATCCTGGCCGATGGCTGGAATGACGGTATCACACTCAACAATAAATTCACTTCCCGGCATCGGCTCAGGACGGCGACGGCCCGAGGCATCCGGCTCACCCAGCGCCATGCGAACGCATTCAACGCCGGTTACCTGATCATTGGCATCCACCACAATTTTTGTGGGCAGCACCTGGAATTCAAACTTGACGCCCTCTTCATCCGCGCCATCCACTTCCCATACATCGGCGGGCATCTCCTTGCGGGAACGGCGATAGAGCAGAATCGACTCTTCAGCTCCTTCACGCAGGGCAACCCGGACGCAGTCAATGGCGGTGTTACCGCCCCCTACCACGCAGACCTTCTTGCCCATGCCGGTGGGGCGTCCCATGTAGGCTTCGCGCAGGAAGTCAATGCCGCCGGGCAGGAACCCTTTGTAGCCCTTGTCCTCCCCCTCAACCCCCATCGGTTTGGAGCGGTGGGCGCCAGGAGCCAGGAATACGGCCTGATGCTTTGCTTTAAGTTCAGCCAGAGAGATATCTTTACCAACGCGGCAGTTATAGACAATCTCAACCCCCATCGACTGGATGATGTCAATATCACGCTGCAGGATATGACGAGGCATCCGGTAGGCCGGGATACCGACCGCTACCATGCCGCCGCCGTACCCTTCCGGCAGTGTCTCATAAATAGTGCTGCGATAGCCCTGCAGCGCCAGATAGTAGGCCGCAGCCAGACCGGCAGGCCCGGCACCGAGGATGCCGATGGTCTTGCTCTTCATGTTGGCCGTATTGACCGGATGCTGCAGCTTGTGCATCCACTCAAAATCCGAGGCGGAACGCTTCAGCACCATGATATTGATCGCATCGTCAACATTCTTGCGGCGGCAGGCGGTCTCACAGGGGTGCGGACAGACCCGGCCACAGACCGCTGGCAGTGGCATGTTCTCACGGATGGTGGCCAGGGCGTCGGTATACTGGTAGTTTTTGATCTCTTCGACATACTTGGGGATATCGATATGAGCAGGACATTTGTCCATACAGGGAGCGGTAATCTTGTGCAGATACTTCTCATTCTTCGGCGCGCGACTGCCATCACAGCAGGCTTCAAAATCTTCACGGTAATGGGTCACCGCATCCAGCACCGGTTTGGTTGAGCTTGGGCAGAGGGTGCATTTGCAGTTCTGCAGCAGAGCGTTCAGATCAGCAACCTGGTCCAGGTCAGCGGCCTTGGCCTCCCCCTTAACCACCTTTTGCAGCAGATCAGCCAACACCTTGGTCCCTTTTTTGCCGGGGGTACACTTGCCGCAGCAGTAGAGAGTCTGTACCCGTTGCATATATTCAGCAGCCATGGCCGGAACATCAACGCTTTTATCAAAGATGATCAGACCATCCCAGCCCATAAAGGCCCGCAACGGCTGCTGGCCATCAAAGGCTACCGGCAGGCGGTAGCTGGCTGCAGCCGGTTCACCGGTGACATTCCTGTTATCAACGACTGTACTACCCCATGTTGAAAAAACGACCTGTGCCACAGCCACCTCCGGGCTACACCAAAAACCAATAATTTCGATTGGTTAAGTGGTTATTTTGACAGACAAAATCCTGTCCGTAAATTGTATACAGTATGCCTGATTACCATAACCGTTCCGCTTAAATCAAGGGAAAAAAATTCATCCTGTGCAATTGTCATCAGCTCTTGGAGCAGATTTTTGTGCTACAGTAGCTCACGACAATTCACTAAGGAGCATCTGGATACATGAAAAATTACCAAGCAGCCTTCATAGCACTCTTCTCGACAAATATGGGGTACCGCACCGGCGAACGGATTCTGGTCTTCAGTGATCTGATCCGCAACGACGAACAGGTGAGCGCACATGACCGCGACCGCCGTACCCGCCTGCACAGTACGGCCCACGAGCTGGCAGCTTTTGCCAAACAGCAGCATGGCACGTCATCATTTGTTGATTTTCCGTCTACCGCAGCCTCCGGAGTGGAGCCGCCTTTAGCGCTCTGGACAGCTGTCTTTGGTGAAACTGTTATTGAACAGCTGGAGACCATCGGCTTGATGGGGCCGCTGCTGGCCAAGTCGATTGATCCTGCCGGTCTGGAGCGTGCCCGGGCCGTTGTGAAAGCCGGTCAGGGCAACGTGGCCAACATTATTATTGCGCTGTCCAATAATTCCACCAGTCACACCAACTTTCGCAAGCTGGCCTGTCACGCAGGGGCACGGTTTGCCTCCCTGCCTCATTTTGACCCGGATATGTTCGCCACCTCCATGACCGTTGACTGGCACGCACTGGCTGATCGCACTGCCCGGCTGGTGGAAGCGGTTAATCGGGCCGACTGGATCACGGTTGAGTGCCCCAACGGCACAGCCATGCATATCTGCAAAAAAGGTCGCCACGCCGAAGGGGATGACGGCCTGTTGACTGCTGACGGCGCCTTTGGCAACCTGCCGGCCGGTGAAGCCTATCTGGCTCCGCTGGAGGGGGAGAGTCACGGCAGGATGGTGATCGAATGGGGACCGACTGCCAAGCTGCAGAACCCGCTCACCCTGACCATTGCTGACGGCAAAGTTGTGAGGATCGATGGCGAGGATCCTCTTCGACAGCGGCTGGAAGCCCTGTTTGAGCAAAATCCGGCCTGTCGTAACCTGGCAGAACTGGGGATCGGCACCAATGATAAGGCCAGCCGGCCGGATAACGTGCTGGAAGCGGAGAAGATTCTGGGCACCATCCATCTTGCTCTTGGAGACAATACCGGTTTCGGGGGCAAGGTTGCAGCCCCGTTCCATGAGGACTACGTCTTCTATCAACCCACCGTGACGCTGCTCATGGCTGATGGCAGCCAACAAGTTATTCTGGACAACGGTCAGCTGCAGCTATGACGATCTGGATTGACGCTGATGCCTGTCCGCGAGTGATCAAGGAAATTGTCTTTCGGGCTTCGGAACGGCTCAACCTGCCGGTCTGTCTGGTGGCAAACAAGCCGCTCGCCAA
>CAXNJF010000191.1:0-4450 GCA_964202585.1 Trichlorobacter sp.
GCATGTACGTATCGGGGATAATGTGGTCGTGGGCGCCCAGGCTGGTGTCCCCGGATCCCTTGAGGGCAACACCTACTACAGCGGTTCTCCTGCCATGCCCCACAAAGAATGGTTGCGGGTAATGGGAGTGATGCCAAAGCTGCCGGAAATGCGCAAGAAAATGAATGAACTTGAGAAAAAGATTGCCGCGCTTGAGGCTCGGCTGGCGAAGGAGTAAAGCATGGAACAAACGCTGCCGATGGATGTGAATGCAATTATGAAGATCCTGCCCCACCGCTTTCCGTTTCTGCTGGTGGACCGGATTATAGAGCTGGAGCATGGCAAGCGCTGTGTAGGAATCAAAAATGTTTCCATTAATGAACCTTTTTTTCCTGGGCATTTTCCTGGACACCCGGTCATGCCTGGGGTGTTGATTGTCGAGGCGATGGCTCAGGTAGCCGGTATTATGGCGTATCTCGCCTCGGATGAAGAGACAAAGAAGAAGGTCAGCTACTTTATGGCAATTGACAATGCCAAATTTCGTAAACCGGTCATGCCTGGGGATCAGGTGCGGATTGAAATTGTAACTACCATGCACCGGAGAGGTATCTGGGGGGTGGACGGCAAGGCGTTTGTGGATGGTAAACTGGTAACTGAAGCATCGCTTAAGGCTACTTTTGCTTCAGCAGCATCTTAAAGGGGGGGCCATGAGCATACATGCAACAGCTATTGTCCATCCATCCGCACAGATAGCAGATGAGGTTGAGATTGGGCCATACGTCATTATTGAAGATCAGGTGATTATTGGCAAGGGAACAAAAATAGGCCCTCATGCCGTAATTGGTAGTTGGACGGAACTGGGTGAAAATAATCATATTTTTCATATGGCTTCAGTAGGAGCTCCGCCACAGGATCTGAAGTATAAAGGTGAGGAGTGCTGGACCCGCCTTGGCAGCGGTAATGTTGTTCGCGAATTTGCCACCATTCACCGTGGTACGGTTACCGGTCACCGTGAAACCGTGATGGGGAATAATAACCTGATGATGGCCTACTCCCATGTGGCCCATGACTGTCGGGTAGGCAGCGGGAATGTTTTTGCCAACTCGGCGACTCTGGCAGGCCATGTGACTATTCAGGATAACGTGATTCTGGGCGGACTGGTGGCAATCCACCAGTTTGTAACTATCGGCGCATACTGTATGCTGGGGGGCGGTACCCTGGTGGGGATGGATATTCCTCCTTACATGATTGCGACATCCGGCGGCAAGCGCGAGGCCAAGTTGCGTGGTCTGAATCTGATCGGTCTGAAGCGCCGTGGATTTAGTGATGAGGCGATCAAGGGCCTGAAAACGGCGTACAAGACCCTCTTTATGGCCGGTCTGAAGCAGGCAGAGGCGATTCAAAAAATCAGGGCAGAGATCGTCGGCTGTGTTGAGGTTAATACCCTGCTGGACTTTATTGAAGGCTCACAGCGCGGAATATGTCGAGGATGAACGGGCTTAGGGCTGCGGTCATAGGGGTCGGGTATCTGGGGAACTTCCATGCTCAGAAATATGCCGCTCTTGATGGCGTTGAGCTGGTCGGCGTTGTTGATGCCGATGCTGCCAGAGCCGCCGAGGTAGCTGCTGCCTGTGGTTGCCAGGCTTTTAACAACTATCAGGAGCTGATTGACAAGGTGGATCTGGTCAGCGTCGTGGTGCCGACCCAGTATCATCATCAGGTCGCCAGAGATTTTCTGTCAGCCGGAGTGCATGTTCTGATCGAAAAACCGATTACGGTGACGATTGAGCAGGCTGATGAGTTGATTGCGCTTGCTGACCAGAAACGGCTGGTTTTCCAGGTTGGCCACCTGGAGCGGTTTAATCCGGTATTGATGGCGGTGGAAGAGGTGTTGATCGAGCCTCTGTTTGTAGAGTCAGTACGGATTGCGCCTTTCAAGCCCCGTGGAACCGATGTCAATGTGGTGCTTGATCTGATGATTCATGATATCGAAATTATCCAGCACCTGGTCAGGTCACCGGTGGAAAGGATTGATGCGATTGGGGCGCCGGTCTTTACCGGTGAAGAGGATATCGCCAACGCACGGATCGCCTTTGAAAACGGGTGTGTAGCCAATGTTACCGCCAGCAGAATCAGCCTGAAAAGTGAACGCAAGATGCGGATCTTTCAGCGTGATACCTACCTGACTCTGGACTTTCAGAACAAAAAAGTACTGATTGCCAAGCGGGGAGAAGGGGAATTGATGCCCGGTATTCCCAATGTACAGGTACAGGAACGGGAACTTGGCCAGTCAGACCCGCTCATGCTCGAAATATCCTCTTTTGTGGAGGCGATCAAAGAAGGAAAACAACCGCAGGTCAGTGGCCGTGATGGCAGGATGGCGCTGGAGACAGCACTGAAAATTAACGAAAGCCTGAACAGGATACGTCGATGATACCGATGGTAGATCTGAAAACCCAATATCGCGCCTTGAAGCAGGAAATTGATACTGCCGTACTGGATGCCCTTGAGAGTACCCAGTTTATCCTGGGCCCCAATGTTACCAATCTTGAAAAAGAGGCCGCTGCCTATCTTGGTAGTCCCCACGGAGTCGGAGTGGCCTCCGGTACGGACGCCCTGCATCTGGCGGTGCTTGCTGCAGGAATCAAGCCGGGTGATGAAGTGATAACCACTCCGTTTACCTTTATAGCCACGGCTGAGGCGATCTGCTACGCCGGGGCAACGCCGGTCTTTGTTGATGTTGATCCGCAAACATTTAACATTGTACCGGAACTGATTGAACAGGCGATTACCCCCGCTACCCGTGCCGTGATACCGGTGCATCTGTTTGGCCAGCCTGCTGATATGGCAGCTATTACCGATATTTGTGAACGCCATAAGCTGGTACTGATTGAAGATTGCGCCCAGTCCTTCGGTGCTGCAATCAACGGGCGGATGACCGGCTCCATCGGCGCATTCGGTTGTTTCAGCTTCTTCCCCAGTAAAAACCTGGGCGGTTACGGTGACGGTGGTCTGGTAACCTGTGCCACGGCTGAAGGGGCAGAAACGCTTAAAATGCTGCGCAACCATGGTAGCAAGGTGCGTTACCATCACGATGTAATCGGCTTCAATAGCCGCCTGGATGATCTGCAGGCAGCTATTTTGCGGGTCAAGCTGCGTCACATTGATCGCTTTAATCAGGAACGCCGCAGGGTTGCCCATCGCTATTCCGAAGGACTCAAAGATCTGGTAACCGTGCCGCTTGAAGATGGCAAGGGAGTCCACGTTTATCATCAGTATACCCTGCTGACTGACTGTCGTGATGTGATTATGGCAAAGTTGACAGAGCAGCAGATCGCCTGTGCCGTCTACTATCCAATCCCCTTGCATCGCCAGGATGTGTTTGCTGCTCAATGCAAGGACGTTTCCTTGCCGGTGGCCGAATCGATTGCCAACCGGTGCATGTCGTTGCCGATCTATCCGGAGATGACTGATCAACAGGTGGATCAGGTCGTTGCAACTATCCGGGGGGCAATCGTTGGTTGACACAGCTTCCCGCCGGGTAATGATGGTAGCGGGAGAAGCATCGGGAGACATCTACGGAGCAGGGTTGGTTCGTGCAGTGCATGCAAACGATCCTGCCGTTATTTTTTTTGGCATAGGCGGCAAGCGGATGCGCGAAGCCGGTGCCGAAACCCTGGTTGACTCTGCTGATATGGCGGTGGTTGGACTGGTTGAAGTGCTAAAGCATTTTGATGTTATCGCAGCAGCGTTTCTGAAGCTGAAAAAAATCCTGCTTGAATCCCCCCCCGACCTGTTGATCCTGATTGACTATCCCGGATTCAACCTGCGCCTTGCCAAGGTGGCCAAACGAGCTGGCGTCAAGGTATTGTACTACATTTCCCCCCAGATCTGGGCCTGGCGTCAGGGAAGAGTCAAAAAGATCAGGCGCCTGGTGGACCACATGGCGGTGATACTTCCCTTTGAGGCTCCGTTTTATGAGAAGGCCGGTGTACCGGTTACGTTTGTAGGGCATCCCATGGCGGATATGGTCAAGGTTGAGAGCTCGCGTAACGATGCAGCTGTCTCTTTTGGGCTTGATCCAGCAGCTAAAATTGTCGGGCTGTTTCCTGGCAGCCGCAAGAGCGAAATCAGCCGTTTGCTGCCCACGATTCTTGGTTCTGCCAAAATACTGAAACAGCGGATCCCAGGGGTTCAGTTTGTGCTGCCGCTGGCCTCTACCCTGCATGATGAAGATGTGGCTCCCTACCTCGCTGATGCTGACCTGCCGATAGCAATTGTCCATGACAGGGTTCATGATCTGATTCGGGCTTGCGATGCGGTGATATCGGTTTCTGGTACCGTTACACTGGAGATTGCACTGGTTGGAACTCCGCTGGTGATTATCTATAAACTGTCTCCGCTCACTTTTCAGCTGGCAAAACGGTTGGTGAAAGTTGAACATATCGGCCTGTGCAATATCATCGCTGGC
>CAXNJF010000192.1:0-4445 GCA_964202585.1 Trichlorobacter sp.
GTCAGCTTGCCCTGCTCATCGATAGAGGACAGGATCGTCTGACGCCGGGCCTCCAACTCGGTAAAATAGGCCAGCCGCTCCTCAATCGTGCGGATTTGAACCTCGTCCAGTTCTCCGGTCTGCTCCTTACGGTAACGGGCAATGAACGGTACCGTAGCCCCTTCCTGCAGAAGATTGATGGTATTGGTAACCTGAGTCGGGCGAAGTCCGGTTTCTTCAAGAATGATGGTGATTATTGCCGCAAGCTGCTGCTGATTGGGTGTCATACAGGGTTGATCCTTATCGGTGAACAGGTGAAGAGGTCGTCTGAAATGTAATAGTCCTATCTATTTGCAGGATAACGGCGTAGAGTCAGACAGATCAGACAAGGAGAAATCATGATTATCAAAACAGGTGTTGTCGTAAGCCATCCCGGTGCGTGTGCATGGGGAGTGGGTAAAGTTGTAGAGGTCGCCAACCTGAAGGCAACCATCCAGTTTAGTGATGGCATCACCAGAAAGATCGCTTCCTCCCACTATGCCACTCTCCAGCCAGGTGATCCGGCTGCCTTTGTGCCAACCTCGGAAAGTACCCTGGCCGAGAAGGCCAAAGTCGCTGCCAGAAAGCCCAAAAAAGTAAAAGTGCCGGTATTTCTGTCAGACGGGACAGAGTTGTAACTACCAGCGTTTGGTAACCTCGATAAGGTGATAGCCAAACTGGGTCTTGACCGGCCCCAACACCTTGCCGATCTCGCCGCTAAAAACCACCTCATCAAACTCCTTCACCATCTGTCCGGGAGAAAATGCCCCTAAATCGCCGCCACGCATGCGGGAGGGGCAGGATGAGTGAAGCTTGGCAACTTCCCCGAAATCAGTGCCAGCCTCTATTTCTGTCTTCAATTTCAGACCTTCTTCTTCTGTTGCCACCAGGATGTGCCGTGCGGTTGCTGTTGCCATGTTGGATCTCCTCTGTTTTTAGTTCAGCCCTTTTTCTGCAATTTCAATGGCCCGACGTACCGCCATCGCCTTGTTAACGGTCTCCAGCCATTCCGTTGCAGGATCGGAATCAGCAACAATCCCTGCGCCGGCCTGCAGATGCACCTTGCCATCCTTGACCACCAGGGTACGGATGGCAATGGCCAGATCCATATTGCCGGAAAAAGAGACATAGCCGACCGCACCACCGTAGACACCCCGCCGCACCGGTTCCAGCTCGTCAATAATCTGCATGGCCCGGATCTTGGGAGCACCTGAAAGCGTGCCGGCCGGAAAGGTCGCCCGTACCAGATCAAAAGCATCCCGCCCACCGGTCAGTTCACCCCGCACATTTGAGACAATATGCATCACATGGGAGTAGCGCTCGATCACCATCAGTTCACTCACTTCAACACTGCCGGTAGTACAAACCCTGCCCAGATCATTGCGGCCGAGATCCACCAGCATGACATGTTCAGCCCGTTCCTTGGGATCAGCCATCAACTCTTCAGCCATTTGTGCATCCTGTTCCGGTGTCGCGCCACGGGGGCGGGTACCGGCTATGGGCCGCAACTCCACCCGGTTCCCTTCCTTGCGCACCATTACCTCGGGCGATGCACCGGTTACCACCGTATCATCACAACGCAGAAAAAACATGTAGGGGGACGGATTAAGCGTGCGCAGTACCCGGTAGATATCAAACGGGTCAACCGTCAGATCGCCGGACATGCGCTGTGACAGCACCAGCTGAATCACATCGCCGGCCTTCACATACTCCTTGGCTTTTTCTACTGCGGCCTCATATTCTGCCTGGGTGGTGTTGGAGCTGAACCCTACTGAACGGGTTGCCGGTGCTGTTGTTGAACTGTTGGTCAAGGGGGTACGCAGACGGGCCACCAGGCCATCTATTCGGGTAACGGCACTACGGTAGGCATCCTCAAGCGACAGATCACCATCAAGGTGAGCCGTTGCCACCACCTGGATCTTCTGTTTGACCGTATCGAAGATCAGCAGGGTATCAGTAATCATGAAAAAAGAGTCCCAGGCGCCGATTGAATCGGGCTTGAGTGTGGGCAGTTGTTCAAAATGCCGCACCATATCATAGCCCAGGTATCCCACCGCCCCACCCACAAAACGGGGCAGCCCCGGCACTTCCACCGGTGTATAACGCTCCAGCAGCTCCCGAAGCAGCACTGTCGGATCATCAGAATCATGCACGGTAATCTGTTCACCACGCACCACCTCGACCCTGTTCCCCTTTGAGCGGAGGATCAGCGAGGGATGAGAACCGAGAAAAGAATAGCGCGCCCACTTCTCTCCCCCCTCGATACTTTCCAGCAAAAAAGAGTAACGGCCGTCATCAATTTTACGAAAGGCGGTCACCGGCGTGTCCATATCTGCCATGATTTCACCGTAAACCGGTACCAGATTGCCTTTTGCTGCCAGTTGGCAAAATTCATTAAAATCAGGGAATACCATTGTATCTCCGTAGGTTAAGTTGGGTCTGAAAGCTACCATAGAGGCTATTTTGTGTCAACGTTGCACCATCCCCTTTTCATTGTAAAGAGTTGTGCTATACTCCTTTTCAAAATCCACGGCAGGAGTTCGCCATGAAACAGGACAAAATTCTTCTTGAAAGCGACACCAACGAACTTGAGATTGTAGAGTTCCGCGTGGATGAGCTGGATTCCCACGACAATCTGATTCCCTGCCATTACGGTGTTAACGTAGCCAAGGTACGGGAAATCATCCGCTTGCCCAAGCTTACCAAGGCTCTCAACACCTCAGATTCAGTGGAAGGGATGATCAAGCTGCGGGAAAAGGTGATTCCTGTTCTTAACCTTTCAAAGATTCTGAACAAATACACTGGTGATCTGCTGGCCGACCGGGTGATTGTACTGGAATTCAACAACGTCATGGTTGGGGTGCTGGTTCACTCGGTCTCCCGGATCTACCGCATCTCCTGGAAGAATGTTGAGGCTCCCTCTTCAGCGGTCTATTCCGATCAGGTCACCGGCCTGGTCAAGATGGATGACCGGATCATTCTGGTGCTGGATTTTGAAAAGATTGTGGCTGAATTCTGCGCCTCCAGCGCACTAAGGCCATTATCTCCGGAACAACTGCTTGAAAGTGCCGGAGTTGACCGGAGCAGCCGGACCATCCTGGTTGCCGACGATTCCCCCTTCATCCGTTCCACCATGTGCAGCACCCTGCGTGGTTCCGGCTATAATGTTGAAGAAGCGGTCAACGGTCTGGAAGCCTGGGAAAAAATTCAGAAACATATGCAACAGTGCGCCAGCGACGGTGTGCCGTTCCGCTCCCGGATCCAGCTTCTGATTACTGATGTGGAGATGCCCCAGATGGACGGTCTGCACCTGACTTCTCTGGTCCGTAAAGAAGCTGTTCTGAAGGATATGCCGATCATCATCTTCTCTTCACTGGCCTCGGAAGACAACATCCGTAAATGGCATGACCTGGGTGCCCAGCAGATTCTGACCAAGCCGGACCTGCCCAATCTGGTCAAATATGCTGACGAGTATACGGTTTGACAACATTCTACACTGAACACACAAACGCCCTGCTTCAGATATCCGGAGCAGGGCGTTGCTGTCAGATGTTTCGTAAACCTGGTTGCAGCTGAACATAAGCCACAGTTCGGTCATGACGGCGTTTAGATATCTCCTGTTCTTCCGGCAACCATCCGGTAGACCGCGCCATGCGCCCTTTGGCCGATGCCGATGATCAGCACCAGCAGAATGTCGTTTTCTATCCGGTACACAATCCGATAACGGGTACCATTAAAATAGAACTTGTAATAACCGCGCAGGTCACATCCGACACGGTTCTGCAACTCCTCACCAGCATACGGGTTCTCTGCAAGCTTTGCCATTTTTTTGCTGGCCAGCTTGCGCAATGAACCGTCAAGCGCCGCAAAGTCCGCTTCAGCAGCTTCGGTCAGCTCAATCCGCCAGGTCATATTTCTCATCCAGCTCAGCCAGGGAGATCCGTTTGCCTGAATCGCGCTGTTCCCGCAGGACAAGTTCCTGGTGCAGTATCAGTTGATCCAGCTCCTCCTCGAGGTCCAGCAGGTTTTCATATTCCTCAATCGGCAGCAGAACGGCTTCAATGGAGTTGTTTTTTGTGATAAAGAATTTGGAGGCGACATGGCTGCGCAAATTCTGTAGCAGACCGGCAAGACGCCGGGTCGCATCACTGACGGAAACCAACTCCTGCTGACGGTTAATGCTGAGTGTTGCCATACGATTATCTCCTGTAATGGGATAATGTATCGTAAAATATAATGATGAATTTTACAAACTATTTGTCCGCTTCACCTGACTGCCAATGGCAAAAACATGCCCGCCCTGATATGGTTGTCAGTTGTCAAGCAGAAAAAAGTTTCCCGTTCCTCTTTTTCAAGTGGCTATGCTGTTTCATTATTTCCAGAGTATATGCCAGGCCAGAACCTGTGTTGCGACGTTTGATCGTTCT
>CAXNJF010000193.1:0-4441 GCA_964202585.1 Trichlorobacter sp.
GGCCCTGACTGATCCTGCCTTGAGCCCTGCACGACGGATAGCGCTTTCCAGGGGGGCATCGTGGTCAAGCATACCGTCGTAGAGGCCGGAGGTGTGGGTCAACAGATGCAGAATGGTAATATCACTGCCAGTGAACTCAGGAAACCAGCGAGAGACAGGATCAAGCAAGGAAAGATTTCCCTGATCCATCAGCCTGATAATCGCCGGAGTTGTGGCAAACACCTTGGTCAGGGAAGCGACATCAAACACCGTTGATAACGTCAATGGTCGGGCATCTTTCTCAAAACCAGCCCTGCCGACCGCCTGGGCATAAAGCGTCTCTTTATGATTGCCAACAAGCACCACAGCGCCGCTGATCAGACCTCGCCTGACCGCATTGTGGATCAGCGTATCCAGCACAGCAACCCGGCCGGCCTCCTGTAACAGATCGGTTTCTGCACAGGCGTAGTGCGTGGTGCTGATTGTTACCAGCAGGCAGAAAATCAGGGCTACTCTGCGTACATGAAGAAAAAAGCCGCCCGTCAGGCGGCTTGAAAAAAAACCATTATTTTTAAGCATCAATGCACCTTGAACGCAACCGCTTTTATAACGGTGCCATCTCCATCCCGCACCTCAACCCGCCAATTACCAACGCTTGAAGCATTCACCGGCAGCGTGCTGTAGACCCGCCAGCGTTTTCCCTTAACCGCCAGCTCGGTCTCTTTTACTACCTGCCCTTCCCGCAACCAGACGTGCCTGATACTGGTCTCTGCTGCATTATCCTGCTGGGTGCGGGTAAAGCAGTAAAGAGCCTTGATACTTCGATGGGAAATCCGGTGTACCGCATCAATCGGTTTGCCTTTTGAAACCTTGGTTGTTACCGCAAACTCCGTAATTTTGAGCGTTTCGGCCTGCAGAGAGACTGCCGTACCCAACAGGAACAACATCAGTATTACCGGCAGCAGTTTTTTCATTGGGGGCTCCCGACACCAAATCTAGGTACGGTAATCAGCATTGATACTGACATATTCATGGGACAGGTCAGAAGTATACACGGTCGTACGGCCATTGCCTAATCCAAGATCCACCGTAACAACAAATTCTTTGCAGCGCAATACAACGGTTCCTTGAGCCTCGGCATCACCACCGGCAAAAATCCCGTCTTTGGCCATGCAGACATCATCAAACCAGAGCGCAAGCCGGTCAGGGTCTACCGTAGCGCCTGAATATCCAACCGCAGCAAAGATCCTGCCCCAATTAGCATCCTGACCAAAAAATGCGGTCTTTACCAGAGAGGAATTTGCCACCGCCATAGCTGCACGCTTGGCATCAGCATCAGAAACAGCGCCGGTGATCCTGATTTCGACAAACTTGGTGGCCCCCTCCCCGTCTTTCACAATCTGCCTGGCCAGATCCAGCAACACCTGGTCAAGCAGAGCAGCAAAGGCATCAGCCTCCGGTGTACCGGCAATGATCAGCGGGTTACCTGCAGCGCCATTGGCCATCAACAGACAGGTGTCATTGGTGGAGGTGTCTCCGTCAATGGTGATAGCATTGAAAGATCTGTCCACAGCCTGACGGAACGTCGTGTTTATCAATACCGGATCAACAGCAGCATCGGTCATTACAAAAGAAAGCATGGTGGCCATATTGGGCATGATCATACCTGCCCCTTTGGCTATCCCGGCAACGGTATAGCTTGTACCACCACAGATTCCTGATCGGAGTGCTGTCTTGGGAAAGGTATCGGTAGTCATGATGGCAGCTGCCAGATCATCCAGCGTGGCGCTGCCGCAACCGGCGACCAGAGCTGGCATGGCATTTCTGATCCGTTCCATCGGCAGCGGTACACCGATCACCCCGGTGGAGGAGACTTGCACCAGTTCTTCTGCAATCCCCAGTCCTGCAGCCAGCAATTGAGATGTCTCACGGGCGTCCAGCATCCCCTGGGCGCCGGTGCAGGCGTTGGCATTACCGCTGTTTACCACCAACGCCTGACAATAGCCTGCTGCGATCCGCTCTGCCGACAACAAAACCGGAGCCGCTTTAACCGCATTGGTGGTAAAAACTGCAGCAGCAGTTGCAGGTGTTTCAGAAACTATCAGGGCCAGATCCTTACGGCCCGGCTTCTTGATAGCTGCTTCAACAGCTGAAAATCTGAATCCTTTGAGTGTCATGACTATTTCCCGCAACACTTTTTATATTTCTTCCCTGACCCGCAGGGGCACGTCTCATTTCGTCCGGCCGCCTTGGGACTTTTAGCCGGTTCAGCAGGACGCTCTTCATTCACTGTTATGGCCTGGAACATCTTGCGGCTTCGCTCAACCTGCTCCTCTTCCAGCTCCTCAATATCTTCTTCCTTCTCGATCTGAACCCAGAACACCTTCTCAACCGTCTCCTCACGAATCCTGATGATCATTTCCATGAAGAGCTGGAAGGCCTCTTTTTTATACTCCTGCTTGGGGTCTTTCTGACCGTAGCCACGCAGACCGATCCCTTCTTTCAGATGATCGATGTTCAGCAGGTGGTCTTTCCAGTGCACATCAATGGACTGCAGCATAATCACCCGGATCAGGTGGTCCATCAGCTCATCACCAAGCTCTGTTGCCTTACGGCTCACGATGGCATGAGACTGTTCCTGCAGCATGGTTCTCAGACCATCAGCATTCAGGCGAGCGATCATCTCACGGGACAGCTCCAGTTGCAGTGAGAAGCAGCGGTAGACCGCCTCTGACAGGGTCTCCCAATCCCATTCAAGCGGTGCATCCTTCTCAAAGGCATAAGCCTTGACAATATCATCGACAGTATCGTCAAGCATCTCCAGAAAACTTTCCCTGATATCTTCACCAGCCAGAATTTCACGACGCTGGGTATAAATCACTTCGCGCTGCTTGTTCATGACGTCATCATAATCAATCAGATGCTTGCGGATCTCGAAGTTGTGGGCCTCCACCTTCTTCTGGGCGTTTTCGATTGATTTGTTAATCATGGCATGGGTGATAGCTTCTCCCTCTTCAATTTTAAGGAAGTCCATGATCTTGGCCACCCGTTCAGAACCAAAAATCCGCAGCAGGTCATCCTGCAGCGAGAGGTAGAAACGTGATGAACCGGGATCCCCCTGACGACCGGAACGGCCCCGCAGCTGGTTGTCAATCCGGCGGGATTCGTGGCGCTCGGTACCGATGATGTGCAGCCCCCCCAGGGCAACCACCTCGTCATGCTCGGTGGCGCACTGCAGTTTAAACTGTTCCAGCGTGGCAGCAACCTGCTCTTCAGCAGCATCAGGATTGGCCAGTTTCCACTGCTTCAGCAGGCTGCCCGGGTTACCCCCCAGCACAATATCAGTACCACGGCCCGCCATATTGGTGGCGATGGTGATCGCCTTCTTGCGACCGGCCAATGAAACAATCTCAGCCTCTTTTTCATGCTGCTTGGCATTCAGCACAAAGTGAGGAATAGCCTGCTTGCGCAGCAGTTCTGATAGCACCTCGGACTTTTCAATCGAGATGGTACCCACCAGACAGGGTTGGCCCAACTCGTAGTGTTCTTTGATATCCAGGATGACCGCGTTAAACTTTTCCTGCTCGGTCTTGTAGATGACATCAGGATAGTCAGGCCGCAACAGAACACGGTTGGTGGGGATGACGGTCACATCAAGCTTGTAAATCTTGTGGAATTCCTCTGCTTCGGTATCGGCGGTACCGGTCATACCTGACAGTTTGGAATACATCCGGAAATAGTTCTGAAAGGTAATCGTGGCCAGGGTCTGGTTTTCACTCTCAATATGAACCCCTTCCTTGGCTTCGATCGCCTGGTGCAAACCGTCTGACCAGCGACGTCCCGGCATCAGCCGCCCGGTAAACTCGTCAACAATCAGTACCTCGCCATCTTTGACCACATAATCAACATCCCGCTTGTACATGGAATGGGCACGCAGAGCCTGATTGACATGGTGCAAAGTCTCAATATTACGTGGATCATACAGGTTTTCAACCTTCAGCAACTTCTCAACCTTGGCAACCCCCTGCTCGGTCAGGGTTGCGCTCTTCGCCTTTTCATCAATGGTGAAATCACCCGTGTGGGTCTTTTTCTTGCCGGAAAGGGTGTTGGCCTCAACCTCTTTGACCTCACCACGCTCCAACCTGGGTATAATCTGGTTGATGATGTAGTACTTGTCAGTCGAATCTTCAGTCGGACCGGAAATAATCAGAGGGGTACGGGCCTCGTCAATCAGGATCGAGTCCACCTCATCAACAACAGCAAAGTTGAACCCGCGCTGGACATAATCTTCCAAAGAAAATTTCATGTTGTCACGCAGGTAGTCAAAACCGAATTCATTATTAGTGCCGTAGGTGATATCAGCAGCGTAGTTTTCACGACGCTGGTCATCATCCAGCCCATGCACGATCACGCCGACCTTCAGCCCCAGAAAACCATACAGACGGCCCATCCATTCAGAGTC
>CAXNJF010000194.1:0-4441 GCA_964202585.1 Trichlorobacter sp.
GAATGGGATGTCGCGAGCGACAGGGTGACCTGGTCAGATGAGCTGTTCCAGCTCTTTCAGTTGAATCCGGCCGATGGAGCTCCTTCCTTTGCAGATCATCACAACCACTATGATCCTGATGATATGCAGCGGCTTAAAGAGGCTGTTGAGGCGGCTGTAACCTGCGGCACGCCGTATGAGTTGGAGTTGTGTGCCATTCGCAGTGATGGTGTGCGGCTGACCTGTCTTGCCCGTGGCTATGCCGAGGTTGGATCTGAAAACAAAGTGACCCGCCTGTTTGGCTCATTACAGGATATAACCGAACAAAAACAGGCGGAAAAGCAGCTTCTGGAGGCTAACCGGCAACTTGCAGCAGCCATGACCCGTGCCACTGAGCTTGCTTCACTGGCGGAAGCGGCCAACCGTGCCAAGAGCGAGTTTCTGGCTAACATGAGCCATGAGATCCGTACCCCGATGAACGGTGTAATCGGTATGGCCCAGTTGCTGCGTTTTACCAATCCAAGCGATGAACAGGCAGACTACCTGGACAATCTGGAACTGTCCTGCAAAAACCTGCTGGCCCTGATCAACGATATCCTGGATCTCTCAAAGATCGAATCCGGCAAGATGGAGCTTGAGTATGTTGACTTCTCGCTGAAACAGAGCATTCAGGAGGTAACTACCAGTCAGATCAGCCTTATCCGCCAGAAAAAACTGCGGCTGATCACCACCATCCAGGATCAGATACCGGAACTGCTCCATGGTGATTCACTACGCTTTAAACAGATCCTGCTTAACCTGTTGGGCAATGCGATCAAATTTACTGAAACCGGCACCATCACTATCTCGGTCGTGTCCGCTTCGTCTCAGGACAAAACCTGCAGAATCAGGCTGGAGGTAACTGATACCGGCATCGGGATGACTGACGAAACAGTATCCAGAATCTTCAACAGCTTTGAACAGGCTGACAACAGCACCACCCGGCGTTTTGGTGGCAGCGGTCTGGGGCTCTCCATCTGCCGACGCCTTGCAGAGCTGATGGAGGGAACGATCCGTGCTGAATCAACCCCGGGCAAAGGATCTACCTTCATTGTCGAGTTACCTTTTGAGATTTCTGTGATACAGACGGAGATCATGCCGGATACACATCAGGAACTGCCTGCTGCACAAGGGAAAACCGCTTTAAAGCTGCTGGTTGCTGAAGACAATACCATGAATGCTGCAACAACGGTTGCCATGCTCAAACGGCTCGGCCATCAGGCAGAAGTAGCCACAAACGGGCAGGCAGCCCTTGAACTCTGGCACACCGGAGGATTCAACGCAATCCTGATGGATATTCAGATGCCGGTCATGGATGGTTGTCTTGCCGTATCGATTATCCGGCAGCAGGAACAAAAGACGGGAGGACATATCCCGGTGATTGCCATGACCGCCTTTGCCCTGCAGGGAGACCGGGAACGGTTCCTGGCTCAAGGCTTTGACGGCTACATCTCCAAACCGGTTGATATGCACCTGCTTGACAGGGAACTGATTCGGCTGACTCACACACAACCTACTTCATTAACAAAAGACTCAACGCCATAACCAGCATTCCCCCCATCAGACCAAACAGGCTGTCATGCCCCTTGCCGTAAGCCCGGCTGGTGGGCAGCAGTTCATCCAGACTGATGTAAACCATGATACCTGCCACCCCGCCAAACAGAATACCCATCACCTGGGCAGGAATCGCCCCGGAATCCCCCCCAAAAAAGAGCAGGAGCAGAAGGTAGGCGACCACCGCTCCGACCGGCTCGGCCAGACCGCTCATAACTGAATAAAAAAACGCCTTTTTCCGGTTGCCGGTGGCGTAATAGATCGGAACTGAGACTGAAATTCCTTCCGGAATGTTGTGCAGAGCAATGGCAATGGCAATGGCAACTCCCAGTTTGGGGTTCTGCAAGGCAGCCAGAAACGTGGCCAAACCTTCCGGAAAGTTGTGGATACCGATGGCCAGAGCCGTAAACAGTCCCATCCGCATCAGTTTTGTATGCTGCAGCGCATGCTGGTGGTCACCTGTTTCAGTACGTCCTGGATCAGAAAAATCAGGGATTGGCGCAGCAGGGTTGTGGAGCGGTGCGGTCTCTGCCTCAGAGTGGGTTTCATGGGGATTTTCAGCAGCAGGAACAAGGTTGTCAATCAGGCCGATCAGCAGGATACCACCAAAAAATGAGCCCACATTGACCCAGTGCCCCCAGTAGTTGCCATAGATGGAGGTGAGCGCATCAGTCCCTTTGACAAATATCTCCACAAAGGAGACATACAACATTACCCCGGCAGAAAAACCGGTGGCAACCGAAAGAAAACGGTAATTGGTCCGTTTGGCAGTAAACGCGATGGCGCTACCGATGCCGGTTGCCATACCGGCAAAGACGGTTAGTCCAAGAGCCATCCAGACCTGATTCATGACAGTATCCTTGCATTACGTAACATTTAGACAGGAATAACACTACCACACTACAGGATGCATTGAAACGTAAACGCGGCAGAGAATGTATCCCCCTGCCGCGCTTAAGACTGCTTCCTTTGACTGACTTGCTGCTATTTAACCGGAGCAACCAGCCTTAAACCAAGATTGCTGCTCTTTTTGTCCGGTTCATTGCTGCCACGGGCCGTGGTACGGGAACCTGTTGCCTCTACATACCATGACCCACCGCGATTTACCCGAAACTTTCCGACAGCTGGCCCAACGGGGCTTTTGGCCGGGCTTTTAGCGTAAAAATCCTCTGCATACCAGTCGGCAGTCCATTCAAAGACGTTACCGCTCATATCAAAGATTCCCAGGCCGTTGGGCTGTTTCTTACCCACTGGATGAGTCGTCTGACCGGCATTTGACTCGATCCAGGCAGCAACGTTGGGATCGGCGCTACCGCTGTACAGCTCCTGTTTGCCACCACTACGGGCAGCATATTCCCATTCTGCCTCGGTCGGCAGACGATAGTTACTATTGCTTGACTTGTTCAGCCTGGCAACAAAGGCTTGTGCATCATTCCAGCTGATAGTATCAACAGGACAGGAGTCTCCACATGCCTTGAAGTTTGAAGGATTACTGCCCATAACCTTATTCCACTGTCCCTGGGTTACCTCATATTTACCGATTGCATAGGCATCCAGGCAAACCTCATGGGCCGGTTTTTCATCATCTTCGCCTGTACCGGTTGTATCACCCATCTTGAAACAGCCTGCCGGAACAGGTACAAATTCCATTCCGGTAGTACTGTCAACCAGCTTTGTGGATGCCATTGCCGGGTACGTAACAGACATGGCACAGACCAACAACAGGGCAAGCGGTACAAACTGACTGATTCGATTCATTGATTTCTCCTCTGCGGGGTATTTGGTGAGAACAGTAAAAACAACTTTTGCCTGTAGTAACATATATACAGCATCGTGTAACGCATCTATTAAAATCAGTCTTCAAACAGATGGGCTGCAAACAGTAATTGATCTGATTTTCCCAACACCAGCACAACATCATCAACCGCGAACTGCCAGACCGGATCCGGGTTTGAGTTTACCTCATCTCCCCGCTTGATTACCAGCACCGTGACTCCGGAACGATCCTTCAGCAGTCCATCCCGCAGCTGGGTGTCAACGAGTGCTGAACCGGGATGTATCCGGAAGGTTGCCAGCTCAACACCGGAAAGGTAGCCGGATATACCGGTGGCATGGCTGTGGCGGCGACTGATGGTGCGGAACATCTGGTAGGAATCTCGCCGTATCTCGGCAATGCAGTGGTCAATCTGGTCATGGGGGATCATGTAGGTGCGCAGCACCCGTGAGAAGATTTCCACGGATGTTTCAAACTCCTCCGGCACTACGTCATTGACCCCCAGCTGAAAGAGCGGTTCCATCTCGGCCACATAGCGGGTACGCACAATCAGGTGGATAGTGGGGCGCATCAGACGGGCCTGGGCTGCCACCCGGCGGGTGGCCGTGGCATCAGAGATGGCGATCACCATGATCCGGGCCTTTTCAATCAGGGCGTGGGAAAGGATCTCAGGCTTTGAAGCATCGCCAAAAATGATTCTGGTTCCTTTCTTGCGCTCGGCCTTGACCGTATGATGGTTGCTTTCAATGGCAATATAGCGGATGCCGTTACCGTTCAGCACCCTGGCCAGATTCTTGCCGTTTACCCCGAAGCCGACAATCACAACATGATCCTCCATCGGAAAACGGTCATGGCTGGTACCGGTTGTCCGTGTGCCACGCTTGAAAGATGTGGGCAACCAGAGAGCGATCCGGTTTGCGATCGGTTCGGCGTATCTGAGTGAAAACGGGGTGAGTGCCATGGTTGCCACTGAGGCAGCCAGAAAGAGCTGATACTGTTCTGAGTTCAGCAGACCAAATTTCTGACCGGAGTGGGAGAGCACAAAGGCAAATTCCCCCACCTGGGCCAGCAACAGGCCGCTGATAAAAGCCGGTT
>CAXNJF010000195.1:0-4440 GCA_964202585.1 Trichlorobacter sp.
GCCTGCTCTGCCAGCGTGCGGAACTGCGTCAGCTCCTGCCGCAGTCCTTGCTCTACCTGTTCGCGGCTGCCGCCGTGGGCCTTCTGCAGATGATCGCGGCATAAAGCAGGCAGCGTTACAGACGAGGAAGAAAGCTGCTGCCGGAACTCTGTTGCAGGCGCTGCCCAGAGCGGCAGGTTACCGCTCGCAAGGATTCCGCAGATAACAGCCGGAAGGATTGATTTGTATGATAGCTGCATCGTATGCCCCCTGATGATAGTGAAAGCCGGTATGCCGATTTATACCATGAGCAATGCAGGAATGAAACCAGATCGCCGGTTCCTTTTTTATACCGTCACATCGGCCCCGTGAGGTAAAGAGCACCGTTCTGGTAAATTAGCTTTTGACCTTCCATGTATTTTGCCTGTACATTTTGTGTATGATAAAGCCCATGACCCTTACTGCTGTAGACCGTGATTTTCTGCATGATGTTGCCCAGGCTGCCTTTGCCAACCCGTTCAGCCCTGAGCGTGAACAGCTGGACCGTCGGATCGCCGGTTGTGACTCCCGTTGCAGCCGCGATGAACTGTTTGACCGGGTAGTGCAGCGAGTTGGAGAACGGCTTGATGCTTTGAAGCGCGCCAACCGTGGCGATCCGTTGCAGTATCGTGGTGACGATCGCACTCTGGTGCAAACCGCCTTCCAGTTTGCCATTTATCACCGTTATCGCGCTCCCTTTGACCGTTTTATTCTGGAACAGCAGCGCTCCGGTGATCGGCCGATCAGGGTCACTTTTGCCCCGGAGGTTTTGGCAGAGCTGGAACGGCTGGGCTATTCAGGTCTTGATTCCCGCCGCTATCTGGAGATTTTCTATCAGATCCGCCGCGCCTTTTACTTTATCGACACCGCCCTGACCGGTCTTTCTCCCTCCATGCACACCCTGCGGCTGCAGCTCTGGAACAACATTTTTACCTGTGACATAAACCTGTACGACCAGCGGCTCTGGGACCGGATGGAGGATTTTTCTACCTTGCTGCTGGGGGAAACCGGCACCGGCAAGGGGGCGGCCGCTGCTGCCATCGGGCGTTCCGGCTTTATCCCGTTTGATGACAAGAACGGCTGCTTCAAAGACAGTTTTACCCGCACTTTTATCAGCCGTAACCTGTCCCAATATCCGGAATCGTTGCTGGAGTCTGAACTGTTCGGCCATCGCAAAGGGGCCTTTACCGGTGCGATTGATAACCATGAAGGGGTCTTTGCCCGTTGTTCCGCCCACGGTTCCATTTTTCTGGATGAGATCGGCGATGTCTCGGCGCCGGTGCAGATCAAGCTGCTGCAGGTATTGCAGGAACGAACCTTCTCGCCGGTGGGCAGCCATGACAAGCTGCGATTTAACGGGCGGGTGATCGCCGCCACCAACCGCCCTCTCAACGAGCTGCGTCGTGGCGGGCAGTTCCGGGATGACTTCTACTACCGGCTCTGCTCTGATCAGATTATCGTACCGCCACTGCGGCAACGGGTGCAGGAAGAACCTTCTGAGTTAGCAGCACTGGTCACCAGCATCCTGCAGCGGATGCTGGGACATGAATGCAGCGCCATGGCCGCAGAGATCAGCGAGGGTTTACGCAGTTCGCTGGGGCCGCACTATTCCTGGCCTGGTAATGTGCGTGAGCTTGAGCAGGCGGTACGCAGGATGCTGTTGACACGGCGCTATGAAGGGGATCATCTGGTTGCCGGGGGCGGTGGACTGCAGGATGCACTGCTGGCCGGTGTCAGCCAGGGCAGTCTTGATGCGCGGGAGCTGCTGGCAGGTTATTGCAGTCTGCTGTATCAACGTTTGGGCAGGTATGAGGAGGTGGCGCGACGCACCGGCCTGGATCGTCGGACGGTTAAGAAATACGTTATGGCTGAAGCTCAGGAAGAAGCGCCATCCAGCTGATCTTCCATCGTTGCCTGCTCAGCCATCAATGCTTTGGACCGCTGTCTTCCCCCCAAAAGCGCACTCTCCATGCAAACAAGACATCTACGCTGGTGATTAAGCGATAGGTTGAAACTGCTCGTGGTAATAGTCGAGAGTAATGGTCTGCTTTTCCAGCATAACCTTCTCTACATCCGCCATGTTGTTAATAAGCAGCTCAACAATCCTGGCATCAAGAAAATTTCTGTCAGCAGATTCACGCAGAGTTGCTATCACATCGCTTTGCTTCATACGAGGACGGTATGGTCGGTCTTCGTTCAGAGCTGTAAAAACATCGGCAACGGCTACAATCCTGGATCCGGTTCCAATATGCTGCCCGGAAAGACCGAAAGGGTAACCACTGCCATCAAGTTTTTCATGGTGGAATGCTGCGTATTCAGTTATCTGCTCAAACCCGCGTACAGCACTTAAAACCGAATAGGTTACATAGGCATGCTGGCGTAAGACGGCGTATTCTTCATCAGTAAGCTTGCCGGGCTTATTGAGAATACTATCCGGCACAACAAGTTTGCCGGTGTCATGGAGGTTGGCTGCCAGCTCAAGAGAACGACATTCGCTATCAGTCAGACCAAAGAGTTTTCCCAGTATGCTGGCGCAGGCAGCTATACCGCATGAATGGGTTGCTGTCATTGGAGACCTGAAGTCAATGATGGTGCGAAAAATCTCTGAAACGGCAAAGACCTTTTCCTGCGCAATGAAAACGTGCTGAAATGGTCCGTTTTTTCTTAAAATGTCCTTGATGTTCAGGGAGGTAAGATCAAGCCAGAACTCGTCGCACTTGGAAACGTGCATAAAAAGGTCAACAACATCCTGATGCAGGGTAAGCCCTGAACATTTACGAATAAAGTCAGAAATTGCGTTGTGCTGATGCAGGATGTATCGAGAACGGTTGATATGTCGCTCAACCACGTCTGCCAACATAAGCATTTGAGAGTCGAGTACATAGTCTGTGCTGATCGGTTCATCCCAACTGCGCCATGAACGGTGGTGATGTTTGACAATATTTGCGCTTGGGGTAAGCCACGGCACCTGCTCAAACAGAAAAACACCTCTGTTGCAGTGGCGTTCGGGATTTGTATGTTCAAAATCATGCACATGCAGCTTTTCTTCCGGTGAAAAGGCTCCAATATCGTGCAATGAAGCTGCGACAAAGAGTTGTTCGTGACGCTCGACCGGTAGCCCTGCGTATGCACTCATTTTCCACACAATGTAGGCGGTTCTTAACTGATGGTTGGAAAGGTTCGTTTGGGCCATTTCCATGGCCTGTGACAATGAAAGCAATAAATCAGATAAATTAACGTCAGCTGGGTGGAACATGAAAAACCTCGCAGTTGTATAGGATGTGCGATATTCCCAATGAGTCTGAAAGCAACTTAGCCTATAAGACCTTTTAGGTCCACTTTATTTTTTTACAAAACTTTTTCACTCAAGAGAATGTTCAGCTGACGAATCCTGATGCAACTGCTGCATGGTTGCTGCCAGCTCAGCCGTAAAGAGCCTGGTGTCTCCACTGAAACACCGGGGCTCACCAACAGCAGCCTTGCCGCAAAACGGTACCAGTATAAAGCTGCCCCGCGGCAGACTCCTGCCCAGGTTGCGCATAAAGACCGGCACCACCGGTACCACCGGAAAACGTTTAGCCAGATGTGCCACCCCCGGCTTGATCTGTCCCAACGCCTCCGGCTCCCCCCGCGTACCCTCAGGAAAGATGATCACAATCTCCCCCTGTTCCAACGCTGTTGCCGGTCCTGCCAAAGGGTCGGCATGGAAGCTGCCCCGTTTCCGTTTCAGCGGTATGATCCCCAGAAACGTGTCTGAAAGCCAGGAATTAAGCGGGGTGCTGCAGAAATAGTCGGCTGCTGCCACCGGACGCAGCAGCGGTAGTGCCTTGAGCGGCATGAGGGTAATCAGGTAGAGGATATCCAGATGGCTGTTGTGATTGGCAACAATAATAGCCGGCCCGTGGGTGGGCAGGTGCTCACGCCCTTTGAGACAGCGTCCAAGTAGCAGCGACACCAGTGGGCGGACAATGCCGGCGAGAAAGATGATGCGGATCAGCTTTTTCATGGCGTTTAGTGAAACAGATACCAGGTCAGGTGAAAAAATACCGGCGCAGTGTAGGTCAGGCTGTCTACCCGGTCCAGAATGCCGCCATGTCCCGGCAGACTTACGCCTGAATCCTTCACCCCAATATCCCGCTTGACCGCTGATTCCACCACATCTCCGATAAACCCGCAACCTGCCAGCAATGCCCCCACTCCAGCCCCGGCCAGATGACTGTACGGTGTCAGTAACGGCAGCAGGAATGCGGCCAACAGTGCACTGGTACCCACTCCCCCCAGAAAACCGGACCAGGTCTTGCCGGGGCTAACCTTGGGGATGATCTTTGGTCCACCCAGCAGCTTGCCCCAGATAAACTGAAAGACATCATTCAGCGCCGTCATAATTACCAGGCCAAGCACATACCCCAGGCCATGCCCGAC
>CAXNJF010000196.1:0-4431 GCA_964202585.1 Trichlorobacter sp.
GGCAGAAACATCCCATAGCAGGTTAAAGCGATCTGGCGGATGAACAGGTTTTGACAAACACCTGCCAGGTGTGCTATGCAAACAACCTGCTCAACCCTCAGAATTATCCAGTTTGTGGGCGGAGATGATAGTCGGGCCCTGCGCAACGGCAGGCTGTGAATCCCGCCAGGTCCGGAAGGAAGCAACGGCAGCGGCTGTCGCTGTGTGCCGCAGGTTAACCCGGCTATCATCTCCGCCCACAAATTTTGCACTGCATGACCTACGTTCAGGAAACCGCCCGTGTCTTACGAAGTGCTTGCCCGCAAATATCGCCCCCAGACCTTTGCCGGATTAACCGGTCAGGAGCATGTCAGCCGTACCCTGCAAAATGCCATTGACACTGGCAGGGTGGCCCATGCTTTTCTGTTTACCGGCGCACGGGGAGTGGGTAAAACCAGTTCAGCCCGTATTCTGGCCAAAGCGCTCAACTGCGAGCACGGACCAACTATTGAGCCATGCAACACCTGTCCGCTCTGCAAGGAGATCACGGCCGGCAGTTCCACCGATGTCTTTGAGATTGACGGTGCCTCCAATACCGGTGTGGATGATGTCCGCGAACTGCGTGACAACAGCCGTTACCTTCCCTCCCACAGCCGCTATAAAATCTACATTATTGACGAAGTGCACATGCTCTCCACCAACGCCTTCAACGCCCTGTTGAAGACCCTTGAAGAACCGCCGCCACACGTCAAATTCATTTTCGCCACCACTGAACCGCACAAGCTGCCGATCACCATCCTTTCCCGTTGCCAGCGCTTTGACTTCAAGCGGGTGCCGCTGATCAAGATCGTTGGTCGCCTGCGGGAGATAGCTGACCAGGAAGGGATCACGATCAGTGACGCTGCCCTGGCCCTGATCGCCCGCAAGGGAGATGGCAGCATGCGGGATTCTATCACCTGTTTTGATCAGGTGCTTGCCTTCTGCGGAAACAGTGTTGCTGATGAGGATGTTGCTACCCTGGTGGGAGTGGTGGACCGCAGATTGTTGGCGGTACTCTCTGCGGCGGTCTTTGCAGCTGACCCGCAGGGAGCACTTGAAGGGGTCCGGCGGGTAGATGCCTTTGGCTACAATGTCCGCCAGTTTACCCAGGAGTTGATCAGCCATTTTCGCAACCTGTTGATTATCCGTTCTGTTCCGAAGCCGGGCGAGATTCTGGATCTGGCCGAGGCTGAACTGGATGAGTTGCGGCAGCAGGCCGGTGAGCAAAGCGCGAGCGATATCCAGCGCCGATTGACCCTGCTGGTGAAAGCCGAAGGGGAGATGGCCCACGCCAGCTTTCCCCGTCTGCTGTTGGAAATGGCACTGTTAAAAATGGCAGCCCTGCAACCGGTGTTACCGATTCAACAGCTGCTGGACCGGATCAAACATCTGGAAACAGGCGTAGCCCATACCACTCCGGAACTCTGGGCATCAGCCGCTGCAACCACGCAGTCTGCACCCAAAAATGTCCAACCCTCACGGCAGGAATCTTCATTACCCCGTGCAGCAACGACGCCTGCATCGCACAGCGGCAGTGGCTGGGAGCACTTTGTTGCCTTCTGCCTGGAACAGAAGCCGGCCCTTGGCGCTATCCTGGAACATGGCTCCCCCCTGGCTTATGCACCGGACAAAATTGATATAGGCTTTCCGGAAGGCTCATATTATCTGACCAGTCTGCAGGATAGTGACAATAAAAAAGCGGTTGATGCGCTGGCCGCCCGATTCATGCACCAGCCAACCATAATCAGGATAGTCTCGATCGCTCCGGTTGCAAGCGACGACTCCCCCCGGTCACTGGCAGAAAAAAAAAAGCATGATCAAGAGCAGCGACGAGAGGCTGTCGAACGTGAAGTAAACGAACATCCCGTGGTGCAGGCATCCCTGCAGGTACTTGGTGGCGAGATTATTGAAATCAAACAAATCTGAAATGTAATCAGATCTAACGGAACACCGTTACAATCGAATGAAGAGAAGGAGTCACGCATGTCTAAAGGTTTGGCAGGAATCATGAAACAGGCCCAGATGATCCAGCAGAAGATGGCAAAACTGCAGGAGGAGGCTGCCCTGAAAGAGGCATCGGCTACAGCGGGGGGCGGTGCGGTAACCGTAGTGGTGAACGGCAAGAACGAGATCAAGTCGTTGACCATCAAGCCGGAGGCGGTTGATCCCAATGATGTTGAGATGCTGCAGGATCTGATAATTGCAGCGGTCAACGAAGCGTTAAAAACAGTGCATGCAGAACTGTCGGGCGAGATGTCTAAAATCACCGGCGGCATGAGTATCCCCGGCCTGTTTTAATTGCATCTGCTTTTACTCGTGCTGTAAACAAACTGGCTGATTTTAATCAAAACCTGCAGACGTTGGACTACCTTCGTCTGCAGATTTTTAACCAAACTATAATTATAAAAAATTGTTTTATCTGGCTTTTATTCTATGCTACAACATGCTCCAACATTGACCCGACTGGTAGGAGAGCTGAAGAAACTCCCCGGTATTGGCGAACGTACTGCCCTGCGTCTGGCGTTTCATCTGCTCAAGTCGCCACAAAACCTTGGCTCCCTGGCAGAGGCACTGGTTCAGGTCCAGCAACGGGTTTGTGCCTGCTCTGTCTGTTTTGCACTGACCGAACAAAACCCTTGCCCAATCTGTAGCGGAGGACGTGATACCAGCGTCATCTGTGTTGTAGAAACATCACAAGATCTGTTGGCCCTGGAACGAAGCAATGCCTATCACGGCAGCTACCACGTGCTGCAAGGAGCCATCTCGCCATTGCACGGTGTAAATCCAGATGATTTGCGGATCAGGGAACTGCTGGAACGGGTAGCCTCCGGCGGCATTGAAGAAGTAGTGGTAGCCACCAATTTTACGGTGGAAGGTGAGACAACAGCGCTCTATCTGGCCCGGCAGCTGAAACCGCTGGGGGTCAAGGTAACCAGGCTGGCTCATGGTATTCCACTTGGCAGTGATATCGAATTTGTGGATCCGGCCACTGTGCAATGGGCCATGAAGGGTAGAAGTGAACTTTGATAATCCGTGTTTGAATCGGACATTACTCAGTACCACATCAACAGGAGGAGCAGTATGAGCAAGAAGATGGTCACCATCGACGGAAACACCGCCGCAGCCCACGTGGCTCACGCCACCAACGAAGTTATCGCTATTTACCCGATCACCCCGTCATCGGTGATGGGCGAAATCTCCGACGCCAAGAGCGCGGTTGGCGAGAAAAACATCTGGGGCAACGTCCCCTCCGTGGTTGAGATGCAGTCTGAAGGCGGTGCCGCCGGTGCTGTTCACGGCGCTCTCCAGGCCGGTGCGTTGACCACCACCTTCACCGCCTCCCAGGGCCTCCTGCTGATGATCCCCAACATGTTCAAGATCGCCGGCGAGCTGACCTCCACCGTCTTTCATGTCTCGGCCCGTGCCATTGCTGCCCAGGCGCTGTCAATTTTCGGCGACCATTCCGACGTGATGTCCTGCCGCTCTACCGGCTGGGCTTTCCTTTGCTCCAACAACGTGCAGGAGGTCATGGACTTTGCCCTGATCGCCCAGTCTTCTACCCTGCGCAGCCGGATCCCGTTCCTGCACTACTTTGACGGTTTCCGCACCTCCCATGAAGTGCAAAAAGTAACCGAGCTCTCCTTTGACGAAATGCGGGCCATGATCGACGACAAGCTGATCGCCGAGCACAAGGCACGTGGCCTGAATCCTGACAAGCCGGTTATGCGTGGTACTGCACAGAACCCTGACGTTTACTTCCAGGGCCGTGAGACGGTCAATGTTTTCTATCCTGCCTGCGAGAAGATCGTACAGGAAGAGATGGACAAGTTTGCTAAAATGACCGGCCGCAAATACAAGCTGGTTGATTATGTTGGTGCCAAGGATGCCGATCGTGTGGTTGTTGTGATGGGTTCCGGTGCCGACGTGGTACAGGATACGGTTGAAAACCTGGCGAAAAAAGGTGAGAAGGTCGGCGTTGTTAAAATCCGTCTCTATCGTCCCTTCCCGCTGGATGCCTTCCTGAAGGCGCTGCCCAAGACAGTCAAGAAGATTGCCGTACTGGATCGCACCAAAGAGCCCGGTTCACTGGGCGAGCCGATCTACCTTGATGTACGTACCGCCATTGGCGAAGGTATGGCCAGCGGCAAATTCAAGTTCAATGGCTACCCGGTCATCGTGGGCGGTCGCTACGGACTTGGTTCCAAAGAGTTTAACCCGGCCATGGCTAAAGCGGTGCTGGACAACCTGAAAGCAGCCAAGCCAAAGAACAAGTTCGTTGTCGGCATTGAAGAAGATGTTACCAACTGCAGCCTGAAGGTGGACTCCTCCTTTACCAACCCGATGCCGGGCACCTACGAGGCGATGTTCTTCGGTCTGGGTTCCGATGGTACCGTTGGTGCCAACAAAAACTCG
>CAXNJF010000197.1:0-4428 GCA_964202585.1 Trichlorobacter sp.
AGAGGAGCTGGGCCTGACGCCACTCTGGTTCGGGGAACAGTCCCGCTTTCTGATGTCGGCAGGAATCGTCGAAGAGCTGGAAGCGATTGAGGCCTCTGACCTGCCTGAAAAGGAAAAGCTGCGGCTGCGGCTGGTTATCAAGCGCTTGATCATGCCGGAAGGGGGCATGGGAGGCACGTTCCGGGTACTGCTGCAGTCCAAAGGGGTTCTGGAGCCACGGCTGTCCTGCCTGCGGGGGGGCGGGATATGATACGGCAGGGTTACGGGATCAAGGCGATTGTGTTTGATCTGGATGGTACCTTGTATGTATCCCATGCGTTTGAACACGCGGTCTGGGAATCGGTGTCCCGTTACGCCGGCGATCTGCTGGGGATTTCAGAAACAGCAGGTGGGGAGCGGATTAAAGAGACCAGACAGCGTTTGACTGAAGAGCGGGGCACCCTGCAGACTCTGGCCGTGGCGATTGAAGTGCTGGGAGGCACTGTACCGGAAATGCACCGCCGTTTTGCCGTGGAGCTTGAGCCGCAACAGTTTCTGCAGCCCGATCCCCGTGTCAAACCACTGGTGGAACAGTTGGGGGAACGTTATGTCAGCTGGCTGCTCACCAATAACAATCAGACCCTGACCGATAAAATTCTCGCCTGCCTGGAGCTTGAGCAGAGCTTCCACCGGGTGATTACCATCAATGATACCTGGCGTCCCAAGCCGGATCAATCCGTGCTGGACCAGGTTCTGTCAGAGCTGGCCCTGCCTCCCGAAGCGGTGCTGTTTGTTGGTGACCGTTACGATATTGATCTCCGGCTGCCGGAACAGCAGGGGTGTCCGGTGTTTTTGACCAAAACCATTGATGAGCTGATGCAGCTTGAGACATTGCTGTAAGTAACTATAAAACGTCGTTATCTTGTTTCTTGCGTTTTCTTCGCAGGTTTGGTTTAATAAGGCCGTTGCACGTCTTTCTCATGTTTGGTCCCAATGGAGGTAGCAAAATGTTTCGTGCCCGCCTGACTGCCAAGGTTCTGATCGCCATTGCCGTAACGCTTTCCGTCGGTTTTGCCTGCCTTGGTGGTTTAAGTCTCTACCTCTCTTACACCTCTATGCTGGATCTGCAACGTAGTAACGCCCGTCAGGCGGCTGCCAGCGTTATTCATGATCTGATCGAGCTTAAAATGAAGGGGGATTTCAAAGCTTTTAACCAGTACGTGGATGAAGTGATCAAGCGCGACGGAGCCCTGAAAATCCAGCTTTTTAATCCCGACGGCAAACAGTATGGCGGCAGCGAGACCAGCGACCTGATGAAGCAGGCGGTGGCGGCAGGAGCTCAAAAAGAGCTGAACATCAGTCTTGACGGAAAATCAGCACTGGTGCTGGCAACACCATTGGCTAACGAAGCCCGTTGTAATGCCTGTCACGCAGCCGGTCCCAAATATCTGGGAGGCCTGCAACTGGTAACCTCTCTGGAGGCCGGGGTTGCCAAGGCCAAGAATCTCGCGCTGGTCCTGACCGCTGTTGGCGTCTTCTTTTTCTTCACCATTATTGGCGTGTTGTATCTGCTGATCTCCCGGCTGGTGGTTCGGCCGATCCGGGAGCTGTCTGCACAGGTAGAGGATATAGCCAAGGGAGAAGGGGATCTGACCAAGATCCTGCCGATTCATTCCGAGGACGAGATCGGGCATCTGGCTGGTGAAGTCAACCACCTGACCCAGACCGTCCGGGAGATCATCTCTTCGCTCTACCAGCAGGCCTGCCAGCTGGGTGGCCACACCTGCGAACTTTCCAATGCCACAGAGCGGATCGCCAAGGAAATGCGGGATCAGATGGAACATGCTGATACTGTGGCCACGGCAGCTGAAGAGATGAGCAGTACCATCCAGAATGTGGCGGAAAATACCAGTCAGTCGGTTAATCTGGCTGCCACGGTTGATGCGGCCGCCTCTACCGGTTTAGAGGTGGTCAAAGAGACCTGGCAGTGTATGGACAGTGTTTCAAAAAGTGTCGAGTCAACACTGGCAGGTATCTCGGAGCTGGAGCGTTCATCAGCCAGTATCGGTGACATGCTTTCCCTGATCGAAGATATTGCCGACCAGACCAACCTGCTGGCCCTGAACGCCGCCATAGAAGCAGCCCGGGCCGGTGAAGCCGGACGGGGCTTTGCGGTGGTTGCCGATGAGGTTCGCTCCCTGGCGGAAAAAACCACCAAATCCACCAAGGATATCGAGCGGGTGGTGGGCAAGATACAACAGGAAAGCGGCAGGGCTGCGGCCAGTATCCGCAAGGAAAGCGCCCTGGTTCAGACCGGTCTGCAGCAGGCCGAAGAGGCCCGTCGCCAGCTTGAAGAGATCAAAAACTGCGCCTCCGGCTCTCGCATGATGAGTGAGCTGATTGCGGTGGCGGCGGCGGAACAGACTACAGTGACGGCAGAAATATCGGGCAAGATTCACTATATTTCCAATGCTGCCCACGGCACCAACCAGATGATGCAGGTTAACATGGAAACCTTTGCCCGTTTTGCTGATACGGTAGAAGTCATTTACGGTACCGTGGGACGTTTCTCGGTGGGCAACTACCATGACAAGGTAAAGGCATATGCCAGGGAACTGAGCGAAGGCGTTCAGTCCGCCATTGCTGAAGCGATGAGGAGCGGCACCCTTTCTGAAGCGGACCTGTTTGACCGTAACTACCAGCCCTACTCTAAAAAGACTGATCCACCCAAGTTTACCACCCGTTTTGACAGCTTCTTTGACCGGATTATCTCTCCGTTGCAGGAATCAGTTGTCAACCGGGACAGTCAATTGGCCTACGCGATCTGTTTTGATGACCGGGCCTACGTGCCGTGTCATAACCTGCGCTTTAGCAAACCGTTGACCGGCGATACTGAAGTGGACAAGGTTAACAACCGTACCAAGCGGATTTTTGGCGATCACACCGGTATGCGTTGTGCAAAAAATACTGATGGCGTCCTGCTGCAGACCTATCGTCGGGATACCGGCGAGATCCTGAACGACCTGTCAGTGCCGATCTTTATCAATGGCAAGCATTGGGGCGGTATCCGCTTCGGGTACAAGGCGCCCTGCAGCCTGAAATAAATCAGGCACAAGGAGAAACAGAGCATGTCATTGCTAATCTGGGGACCGATGTTTGAAGTAGGAGTACATGCGATAGACAGTCAGCACAGAAAGCTGTTTGAGTTGGCTAACCAACTGGCTGAAGCGGTTATCCAGGGCAAGGGCGCAGAGGCGATGCGTCAGATCCTGGCTGAACTGGTCACCTACACGCAGACCCATTTTGCGGCTGAAGAGCAGTTAATGGCCAATAACCACTATCCCGCTACTGCTGAACACAAGGCCCGACACCAGGAGTTGATTCAAAAAGTCTCGGAGTACAGACGTGCTTTTGCTGCCGGTGATACAGATATCACCGACAAAACACTCCAGTTCTTCACGGAATGGTTGTCCGACCACATCATGCATATTGACAAGGCGCTGGCTCATGATCTGAAACAAAAGGGCATCCACTGAAACTTCTCACCATTCCTGCCGGGGCAGGCTTGTAAGGCAAGCCCCGGCAACTATCTTTAAATATCTCTTCATCCCTGCTGATTTTCTTGCTTTTTCGTTTGGTTAGGCTAAACTCGATAGCCATGTCTGCACATCACCTCAACATCTCTTCACGTAAGGCCACACTCTGGGCTCTGGGGCTGGGGCTGACCGGTCTGATGCTCAACTGTTTTCTTCCGATTGAATTGTATTACCGGGTGTCACTCCTGTTCGGTTCCATCTTGCCGCTGGTGGCCCTTGGCCTGCTGGGGGCACCCTTCGGCATGCTGGCTGGCCTGATCGCAGCTGCAGGCACGCTGTTGCTCTGGCAACAGCCGCTTCCCTTTCTGGCGCTTTCCCTGGAGCTGGTTGCCGTAGCCTTGTTAACTCGCCGGGGGATGCGGTTAACCCAGGCGGTGATGCTTTACTGGTTGCTGGCGGGTATTCCGATCATACTCTTGAGCTATCTGTATCTGCTGAACACCGGTGTCCAGACAGCCCTGGTCTTTGCGCTCAAGTTTGGACTAAACGGCGCCTTTAATGCCCAGATTTCGGCGCTGATTATTCTGGGAGTCCGCTACTACTGCTTCAGATCAACCGGCGCACCGGAACACCGGATCTCCTTTGTTGAAGCCCTGACCCTGCTGGTGACCGCTGCGGTCTATATCCCCCCCATGATCATGTTACTGCTTGGTCTGCGTGGCGCTGAACACCACCACCAGGCAACCCTGCACAGGACGGCATCGCAGGTAACCGAAGCCACCCAGCTGCTCCTGGGAGACTGGCTGCAAAGCCGGTTACATTCGATTAATACTGTCGCCCGGGAGGTTGCTCTACCCTTGGTGGACAGCCCTGAAACCAGGCAACTGATGACCTTGGTAAAACAGAGTGACCC
>CAXNJF010000198.1:0-4419 GCA_964202585.1 Trichlorobacter sp.
AGCTCAAAACTGTTATGACTGCAGCAGGAATATCGCAATGATGAGGCTGGCATCAAGCCCTGGTTGGGATAGATCAAGACTGCCCCGAATGTCATGGCAGAACAATAATTCTATTGACAGCAGAACCCGGTTCGGCTAGTTTCCCGACCATGTAAAGGGGAGTAGCCACCGACCGGAGAAATGGCCGACCCATATCCGTCAATACGACCACCCGGTCCGGATATGGGACGAGAAATCGATCGCAAGACCATTACCCAGGCGTGCATGTATGCGCTGTGGGTAAAGGTCTTTTTTCTTTTTCGGCTTTTTTCACGATGAGCAGCACCACAGTTAACTTCAATACAATGTGTATGCAAAGGATAACGATATGAATCGCGTATGGTTAGCAGTTTCAATAACCTTAATGCTTGTACTTCCAATTGCACTTCAGCTTGCCAAAGCAGATTAAAAGGCGAATATCCAGAGAAAGGATACTACTTGTATGCAATGTCCCGTCTGTCCTGAAACAAGCCTGGTCATGTCAGATCACCTGGGAGTGGGAATTGATTATTGCCCCAAATGTCGTGCTGTCTGGCTTGACCGTGGAGAGCTGGACAAGATAATCGAGCGTTCAGCAGCGCAGGAAGCACCGGCACAGCCTGTACATCAACAGGCAGCCCAGTACCAGCAACCTTTGCAACAGCAGTATGGCCATTATGCAGACAAACACCATGAATGAGACTGCCAAACCGAATCCGCTGATCGAACTGTTGATCACCCTGATATTACCCTCGTTCGTCCTGATGAAGCTCTCCGGTCCGGAGGGGCTGGGTACCCTTAATGCGTTCCTGCTGGCGCTGGCTTTTCCGTTTTTGTGGGGCGCATGGTCGCTGTTGCGTGAGCGCAAGATCAACATACTTGCGGTGCTGGGTCTTTGTAGCATCCTGCTTACTGGTGGCATCGGCGTGCTGCAACTCGATGCACAGTGGCTGGCGGTTAAGGAAGCGGCGATTCCCGGCCTGATCGGCCTGGCCGTCGTCGTTTCCGCCTTCATCGGCAAGCCGCTGGTGCGGGTGCTGCTGCTGAGTCCAGCACTGCTGAATGTCGAGCTCATCCAGGAGAACCTTCAGCAGCGTGGCAACACTCTGGCCTTCGAGACCCGCCTGAAGTCAGCCACCTGGATGCTGGGCGGCTCGTTCCTTTTCTCTTCCATTATGAACTATTTTCTGGCGACCTGGATTGTCACCAGCCCGGCCGGCACCCAGGCTTTCAACGAGGAGTTGGGCCACATGAACCTGCTGAGCTATCCGGTGATCGCGCTGCCATCGATGTTGATCATACTGGCCCTGTTCTACTATCTGGCAAAATCGCTGCAGCAACTCGCCGGGCTGAAGCTGACCGATGCGCTCAAGCGCTGATCACTGCAAACAGCATAACATGTATACCCGGAGCATTTAATCATGGGGCGATTGCGAAAGCGATGCGACAGAAGTCCGAACGCAGTTGCTGGATACCCCTCACAGCTTCTTCCCGGTCAATAATTCTATGTCACAATAATTCTATTGACAGCAGAACCTGGTTCAGCTACCCTTTTCATCACTGTAAAGGGGAGTAGCTACCGGCCGGAGAAATGGCCGACCCATGTCCGTCAATACGACCACCCGGTCCGGATATGGGACGAGAAATCGACCGCAAGACCTTTACCCCAGCGACTATTTGTACGCTGGGGTAAAGGTCTTTTTTATTTTTCGGCTTTCTTTTCACGTGAGCAGCGCTGCTGCCACTCAAACTACACCAGGAGGTTGTGCCAATGCCACATCGTATGAAGTCAACCATCAAGGAACCACGTAAAGAATGCAAGGACATGAAAAAAGAGAGAACTTCAAGAAACATTGTCAGTCTTACGCTGTCCGATAAGGAGCAAAGAGTCATGGAGCGCATCACCAAGGCAACATCAAAAGAGTCTTCAGACGTAATCAGGGAGGCATTCAGCTTCTGGATTTCCAGGCGGCAACGGCTTTGCCTGGACGTCTAACAGGGTGGATACCGTAACAGATGAAGCCTGATTGTTGCGCTGCAGCACCTGAAAATCACAATCAAAACAAGGAGGTAGTCAGAGATGGCAATGGATGTAATCGATTATGAGATCTTTGGTTCCGAGATGCAGTTTGTGGAGGTGGAGCTTGATCCGGGCGAGGCAGCCATCGGCGAGGCCGGGGTCATGATGTATATGCAGGAAGGCATCCAGATGGACACGGTCTTTGGCGACGGGGCCCAGCAGACAAACGGCTTCATGGGCAAGCTGCTGGGGGCTGGCAAGCGGTTGCTGACCGGTGAAAGCCTGTTCACCACGGTCTTTCACAATGAAGGAAGTGTAAAGCAGCGGGTGGCCTTTGCAGCCCCCTATCCCGGCAAGATTGTGCCGGTCCAGCTGACCGATATCGGCGGCACACTGATCTGCCAGAAAGACTCGTTCCTCTGTGCAGCCAAGGGGGTCTCCCTCGGCATCGCCTTTCAGAAGAAGATCGGCACCGGCCTGTTCGGGGGCGAAGGGTTCATCATGCAGAAGCTTGACGGCGACGGCATGGTCTTCATCCATGCGGGTGGCACCCTGCACGAACGGACACTTGCCCCTGGGGAAACGCTGCGTGTTGATACCGGCTGTGTGGTGGCATTCCAGCCGTCGGTTGATTTTGATATCCAGTTTGTCGGCAAGATCAAGTCGGCCATCTTTGGTGGCGAAGGCCTGTTCTTTGCCACCTTGAGCGGGCCGGGCAAGATCTGGCTGCAGTCCCTGCCGCTGTCCCGTCTGGCAAACCGGATCGTTATGTCCGCTCCAACGGCAGGCGGGCGTTCAGCCGATCAGAGCTCACTGCTTGGCGCCGGTGTACTGGGGGGAATCCTCGGCAGTGATGACAAATAACCTGTTTATAGGCAGGCTTTTTGGGCCCGGCATTCCCGGCGCAGGGATTGCTGCGGGTGCCGCATGGGAACAGTCCGGACGCTTGCGGATAACAACTCCGGATGCAGGGCACAGCATCCGGTATGCCGAACAACCATCCATGACAAGCGGCGGATTCAATGCCGGCGGGCTCAGGATATCCTGGCAGGATGGCGAAGCACGCTGGGTATTTATTGTTGATGCAGGAGAAGAACAGGCCCGTTGCAAAACCACAGCGCCACCTCAGATCAACGGACAACTGAACGGCGTAACACGGGAACAGAACCGTCTGGAGCGTCGTTTCAAAGCGGGGGGCGCTCTGCTCGCCTTTTTTATACTGCTGCCGCTGCTGCTGATAGTGCTGTTTCTTGCAAACAGGGAGAGTATCGCCGCCTGGGTGGTACAGCGTATCCCGGTGACCCATGAAGCACATCTGGGTGATCTGCTGCTGGCCCAGACCCGGCTGCAGATGAAGCTGATCGAAAACGGGCCTGACGTTGCTGCCATACGGACTATCGGCAGCAAACTTACCGCAGGCTCTGTTCACCGCTACCGCTGGTTTGTTGCGGAGCGGCCGGAGGTCAACGCCTTTGCCGCTCCCGGCGGTGTGGTGGTGGTTTTCAGGGGATTGCTGAATGCTGCAGAAACCCCGGAAGAGCTTGCCGGTGTGCTGGCCCATGAGGTTGCCCACGCTGAACTGCGCCACAGCCTGCAGGGGATGGTCAAGAGTCTGGGGCTGCGTGCCGCTGCCAGCATGGCCTTTGGCGACATCTCTGACAGCGTTTTCACTGATGCGGCAACCAGGCTTACTGAACTCAGGTTTTCCCGTGATGCCGAACGGGAGGCTGATGCAAACGGTCTGCAGCGCCTGGTGGCTGCCCGCATCTCGCCGGAGGGGATGGTTCATTTTTACGAGCGTCTGGCCTCAGAAAAGCGTTCTTCCCCCCCGGCCCTGCTTTCCACCCACCCGTCATCCGGTGAACGGCTGGAATGGCTGCGTCGGGAGGTTGCGGGGCTCTCCGGCCCCTGGCAGCCGCTACAGGTTGGTCTTGGCAGCAACAAATATTGATACCCTGCTGCACACAAAGGACTCGTTATGTTCAAAAACAAACTGACACCGCTGCTGATTGTACTGTTTGTAGTCGTTCCGGTACTGACCTACCTGCTCAACTACTACACCGACTGGTTGTTTTTCGTTGAAACCGGCTTTGCATCGGTTTTCACCACAAAACTGTATGCCCAGACCGGGATAGGGCTCCTGTTCGGTCTGTTCCTGTTTGCCTTTCTGGTGCCCAACCTGCTGTATGCAAACAAGGCAGAGTTTCCCCATGCCGGAGAGTACATAGAGGCGGGCACCATCCGGTTGCAGCGTAATCAGACCCTGCCGATGATCAGGCCGATCGGCGTTCTGATTGCCGCCGGCCTTGCACTGTTTGTAGGCCAGTTCGGAGCACTGCAGTGGGAAAACGTCCTGCTGTTCATCAACAGAATTACGGTGG
>CAXNJF010000199.1:0-4401 GCA_964202585.1 Trichlorobacter sp.
TGGCGAGAGTATGGAAAAAGGCTGTTTGCGCTGTCACAGCACGCCGGACAAAGCACCGGGCAAGATGGTTGCCACCTACGGCGCCACGCGCAGTTTTAACCGGTCGGATGGTGAGCTGGTCTCGGCAATATCAATCAGGATTCCGTTAAATGAGGCATACCGGACTGCCAACCGTTTTTCAGCCCGGTTATCACTTCTGCTGTTTGGGATTCTGCTGGTTACTTATTACCTGCAAAACCGGCTGATACACCATCTGGTCATAGCGCCGCTTGCCCTGTTCCGCTCCCAGGCTGAATGTATTGCACAGAATGCCGAACAGGTCGGCGCCCAGATACCTGATGTGCATTCTTTGGAAATGAACGAGATCGCCTGCTCTTTCAATGAGATGTCAACCCGGATCAAGACGTTTGTTGACGGGCTTGAGCTGACCATACAGGAACGCACTTCGCAACTGGCTGAAAGCGAAGCCAGGTTCAGGCTGTTATTCGAGAACATGACCACCGGCTTCGCCCTGCACCAGATGCTGTATGATGATCAGGGCAATCCATCGGATTACCGTTTTATTGAAGTAAACCCCGCCTTTGAAAAGCTGACCAGGCTGCAGGCATCCGGAGTGGTGGGAAAAACCGTGCGGGAAGTGCTACCGGCAACCGAGCCCTACTGGCTTGAAACCTACGCGAACGTTGTCTCATCAGGCAGACCGGTTGCATTTGATCACTACTCAGAGGGATTAGGCCGCTATTTTCAGGTGTGGGCCTTTTGTCCCCAACCGGGCTACTTTGCAACCATCTTCAGTGACCGGACCGATCTGCAGGCGCTTGAAGATCAACTCCGCCAATCACAGAAGCTTGAATCGATTGGTCGGCTTGCCGGTGGTGTTGCCCATGACTTCAACAACAGGCTGATGGTGATCCTTGGCAACGCCGAACTGGCCCAGATGGCCCTGCCCGGAACCGCCCGGTTGCCGGAGCAGCTGCAGGATATCATCCAGGCCGCCACTCAGTCCCGGGAGATCACTGCGCAGTTATTAGCGTTTTCCCGGCAGCAGCTGACCTCTCCACGTCCGGTCAAGCTGAATCCGATTATTGACACTGCGGTTAACACCCTGGCTGTACTTATCGGCAAAGCGGTCAAGGTGACGTTTATTCCTGGCGAGGAGACCGGGACGGTCACTCTGGATCCGGTCCAGATACAGCAGATCATCATGAATCTGGCGCTGAATGCCCGTGATGCCATGCCTGACGGAGGCAGCTTAACCATTACGACGGAGATGATTACCATTGACGCAGAGTCACGTCCGTTCTGCAAGGATGCTGCGCCAGGCGAGTATCTGCTGCTCAGCGTCAGGGATACTGGCGCCGGTATCGATGCAGAGACTCTTGAACATATCTTTGAGCCGTTTTTTACGACCAGACAGGTTGGGCAGGGCACAGGGCTTGGCCTTGCCACCGTGTATGGTATTGTTGCGCAAAACAAGGGCTTTATCGACGTCAACAGTCAACCGGGAGCGGGAACGGTCTTTAAAATCGGTTTTCCCGTCAGTCCGCCGGGCCACCAGCTGTCTGTATCAACTTTACATCCGCAGCCCTGACACGTATGATACCTGATCATTTCAGGCTGATACCGGAGGAGCGTTATGGCAGCACAGATTATTGACGGCAAGGCGATTGCGGCAAAGGTTCGGGAACGGATCGGGAGTACGGTGGCCACACTGAAAGAACAAGGGGTTACCCCCGGACTTGCAGTGGTGCTGGTGGGTGAAGACCCGGCCAGCCGTGTGTATGTGGGCATGAAAAAGAAGATGTGTGTTGAGCTGGGGATGTACTCGGCTGACCATGAACTTCCGGCTTCCACCAGCGAGGCAGATCTGCTGGCCCTGATCGCCCAGTTAAACGCAGACCAGCGGGTCCACGGCATCCTGGTGCAGTTGCCTCTGCCGGATCATATTGATACCGAAAAGGTACTGGAGGCGATCTCGCCGGACAAGGATGCTGACGGGTTCCATCCTTACAACGTGGGACGGCTGGCTATCGGCAAACCGACCTTTCAACCCTGCACCCCCTATGGTGTGATGGTCATGCTGGATGAAATCGGCTATGACCTGAAGGGTAAAGAGGTGGTTGTGGTTGGCCGTTCCAATATTGTGGGCAAGCCGGTGGCGCTGATGTGTCTGTCCCGCCATGCCACGGTCACCATCTGCCATTCCCGCACCAAAGACCTGCCCGATGTTGTCCGGCGGGCTGATGTGGTGATTGCGGCGGTGGGTAAGGCCGAAATGGTCAAGGGGGACTGGATCAAGGAAGGCGCCGTAGTGATTGATGTCGGCATCAACCGGGTGGGCGAGAAGAAGCTGGTGGGGGATGTTGAGTACGCTGCAGCCGCTGAGCGGGCCAGCGCCATTACCCCGGTACCGGGCGGAGTAGGGCCGATGACGATCGCCATGTTGTTGCAAAATACCCTGGAATCGGCACAACGAGCAGCAACGAGGTAATCCATGAAAGTCCGCAAGGCGATTTTTCCGGTGGCAGGTCTGGGAACCCGCTTCCTGCCGGCCACCAAGTCATCTCCCAAAGAGATGCTGCCGCTGATTGACAAACCGCTGGTGCAGTACGTGGTGGAGGAGGCGGTTGCAGCCGGAATCGAGCAGATTATTTTTGTGACCGGCCGTACCAAGCGAGCCATCGAAGATCATTTTGACAGCTCGCCGGAACTGGAAAACCATCTTGAGGAAAAGGGGAAGGAAGAGTCACTGCAGGCGGTGCGAGACCTTGCTGACATGGTGGATATCTTCTATGTTCGCCAGAAAAAGGCCCTGGGATTGGGGCATGCCATTCTCTGCGCCAGGGATTTTGTGGGTAACGAGCCGTTTGCGGTACTGCTGGGGGACGACATTATTGATTCCCCTGGCAACCCCTGTCTGCGTCAGTTGCTGGATGTCTACGAGCACTACAAATGCAGTGTGCTGGCGCTGGAACAGGTGCCGATGGAGCAGATCTCATCCTACGGCTGTGTGGCAGTAAACAACATTACCGACCAGGTTAAAAAAATAACCGACATGGTGGAAAAGCCGAAGCGGGAGGACGCACCGTCCAACCTGGCCATTATCGGCAGGTACGTGCTCACCCCGGCTATTTTTCCGATTCTTGAGCACCAGCAACCGGGCCGTGGCGGAGAAATTCAGCTGACCGACGCGATCAGGCGGCTGTCACAGGATCAGGCGGTTTACGGCTGTCTGTTTGAGGGGTTGCGGCACGATTGTGGCGACAAGCTGGGATTTTTAAAGGCTACGGTGGATCTTGCGCTGAAGCGGGATGAATTCAGAGAAGAATTTGGTGCGTATCTGCGGCAACGGCTGGGATGTGCCTGAAACTGCATAGGGCGGGATTACCCCGCCCTTATTTTTCAGCCAGCAACTTTTTTACCAGATTTTCTATCACCACACCGGCCTGCTCAGAAAACCCCATGACCTGCTCTCTGACGACCCCTTGCCGATCAAGCACGTAGAGCGTCGGCAAGGCCCTGACACCGAAATCATCCTGCAGTTTTCTTGGCGCAATGACAATGCTGTAGGCCAGCCGCTTCGCCTCTACAAAAGATTTGACCTGCCGCTCACTGCTACCGTCGTCAACATTCAAGCCAACAATCTGCAACCCCTGTTTCGCATACTTGCGGTGCAGCTCATTAAAGAAGGGGAGCGATTCACGGCAGGGGGAACACCAGGTAGCCCAGAAATCGAGAATAACCACCGAGCCTTTCAGACTCTCATTTGAAATCGGCTGCCCATTGAGGGCAAACTGCTTGAAGGCAGGAGCAGGCTGACCACGCCGTACAGCAGCCTCGGAACGGTCAGGTACGAAGGTAAACAGAAAGGCTGCGACGAGTAGCGTCACAGCCCTGAAAAGATATCGACACGACACAAAAGACATCGCTAGAGAGCCTTGGCGATCAGGGCATCAAGCTGGGACTTGGGCACCGCACCCACTACCTGATCAATCACCTTGCCCCCCTTGAACAGAATAATGGTGGGGATGCCCCGCACACCGTACTTGCCGGGGGTCGCCGGATTGTCATCAACATTCACTTTGCCCACCTTAACCTTGCCGGCATAGTCAGCAGCAACCGAATCAATCAACGGAGCAATCGCCTTGCAGGGAGCACACCAGGTAGCCCAGAAATCCACCAGCACCGGCTGGTCAGACTGAAGTACGTCACGATCAAAATTAGCGTCCGTCAGGGTTAAAACAGCATCACTGGCCATGAAAAGCCTCCTTAAACACAGTTAATGTATTCAGCTTTTTGAATAATACCCCTGATACAAAAAAATGCAAGCAGGAATTCCGTGGCAGCAGTAACTGCTCGAAAAGCAGTTGACGCAAGTAATATCCCGCCATTACTATAACC
>CAXNJF010000200.1:0-4399 GCA_964202585.1 Trichlorobacter sp.
CTTTGCAGAAGAGCTCAAAATTGGCGCAGGGGCAGCTCCCACCGAAAATATCCTCAAGCCGATCAAAGCAGCTTTTGAAAAATCTTCCGGGCTTACGCTCAACACACTCTCCAATGGCCCCAAACAGGCCTTTATCGAGCTGGAAAAAGGTACGGTTGATGCCGCTGCTGCCGGCCTTTCTCTGGATGACTGGTGGGGGTTGTTAAAAAAGGAAGGGGTGGCGGTTGCCAACCCTGCTGCCTATCAAAGCCAGGTAATCGGCAAGGACCGGGTTGTGGTGATGACGCACAAAGACAATAAAATTGCAAGTCTTTCCCAGGAGCAGCTGGTAGGCATCTTCTCCGGAAAGATCCAGAACTGGAAAGAAGTGGGCGGCAAGGATCTGCCGGTTCTGATCGTCTGGGGCACCCTGATTCCCGGCACTAACAGTATGTTTACCAAGGTGGCCCTGGGCGGCGCCGCAGTCTCAAAGGAAGTGCTGGATGCGACGACAGCAGAGGATGTGAAGGACAAGGTCAAGGCCAATCCTGAAGCGGTCGGCATCGGTCCGGCTGCGGTTGTGGATGACAGTGTCTGGTCACCCAAGACCCCTGAAGTCGCCCGGATGATCACTCTGATGACCAAAGGCGCCCCGAATGCAAAAGTCCAGAAGATGTTGATTTTTATCAAGGCTGACGGAGCAAAGCTCGTAAAGTAACTTATATTTTGCAGAGGTCACCGGCATGACCATTAAAGTAAAACTTATCCTGAATATCGTGATTGTACTGGTCATTGTTGCGGCAGTAGTTGCAACAAGCATCTTCGGTATGCGCTTTATCAGCGGAAAGCTCTCCTACCTTACCCAAAAAAGTACGCCGTACCAGATGCGCACGCTTGAGTTTCAACGAGAGATTCAGGGCGCCACTGCCAGCCTTGCCAAAGTCAGTACAGCCCTTACTCCACAGGAACTGCAGACGTTCAAAACCGAGGCAGAAAAAGCCATTGCCGATGTCAAACTGTTACAGGAACAGCTGGAATCCCTGAGTGTAGGCGCCAAACTGGGTACCCACCAAGAGCTGCAAGGGGTGGCCAATGAACTGTACGCCATTGTATCCAGCAAACTCCAGGCTCAGCAGGAGGCGGACAAGGCTTCGGAAGGTTTGAGCACACGGATGAACGAATCCACCGCACGGCTACGCGATCTGGACATCAAGATCAGGGCGCTGCAAGGCAACCGCACCGGCGCCTTCAGCGCAGCCTTGAATGAATCGGGCAATATCACCAGCCGGTTGCGGGGGGTTGAGGCTGCGAGACTGCAGCTGAAGGATCTTCAGCTTGGCTTCTATGAAGTCCAGAATGCCCAGAAACGCCCCACCCTCTTGATCGCCAGAGGCAAGGTAAATGCAGCCTTTAGTAAGCTTCAGCAGAATGAATACTTAAAAAGCAGTAAAGGCGGTAGTGCTGATATCAAGTGGCTGGTAGAGCGACTGGATGAATTGCAGAAACTGCAGGGAGCCTGGCTTGGTCAAAAGGATGATGAAACCAGGGGTAAAGCCGAAAAAACAAGCCGGGAAATCAATGAAAAGCTGGGAGCCCTGTTTCTGGGCGTTGAGCAGGAGGCCGTCCAGGCAAACGAACGGTTCGTTGCCGAATCCGCCAAACAGGGGACCATGTTTGGCCAGTCCAACCTGGCAAACACTGTGCTGGTTGCAAACTCGGAACTGGTAAGCCTCGGCATGGATATTGAGGCAGCCTCGCTGGAACTTTTTACCCTCAAATCAGCGGAAGCGATTGACAAAGCGAGCCCTGCCATTAAAGCCAAATTTGGCAAGGCAGCCCAAACCGCTGCCACTCTTGAAAAGAACCTGGCAAAACTGGGAGTCAAGGAAGAGATACGTATCCTCAAAAGTGCAACCGGGGCTCTTTCCGGCATTCAGGCCATGCTCTTTGCCGACAACGGTATTGTGGCGACTCTCAAACAGCGCTTTGTGATGGAGCAAAAGACGATCCAGGCCGCCCAAAAACTGCGTGAAATCGTGATCAAACAGGCTGAAAAAGGCAAGGAAACCGTCACCGTTGCCCGAGGTGAGCAGGAGAAGGCGATCGTCTCGGTCAACAAGATCGTCACTACCAGTATTACGTTACTGATCATTATCAGCATCGGGGCGGCTGTGGCAGGCATCGGCATCGGCGCCTGGGTATTCCGCTCGGTCAGCTCCCCCCTTGGCCAGTTGATCAGGGTTTCAGACAGTGTTTCCCAAGGCGATCTGAAAGCTGTTGAACTGCGTAACAGCACCGACGAGTTCAGCACAGTGCTCAGTTCCATGGGTACCATGGTATCCAACCTGCGGGATATGGCCGGCAAGATAGCCGGCTCTACAACCACCATTGCCGACAGCTCCGGCAGTCTGGCCCGGACCGCAGGTGAACTGGAGGTAAGCTCGACGACACAGACTATCCAGATCGAACAATCAGTCACCGCCATGACCGAAATGGTCCAGACCATACAGGATGTATCCCAAAATGCCCTGGCGACATCTGACGCTGCCTCAAGAATGCAAAAGCTGGCCACACAGGGCAAACAGTCCCTTGATCTTACTTCACGCGAACTGTTCGCCTTTGCCGATATTGTCAGACAGTCGGTTGAACGGGTAGAAGTGCTGGGCACCCGCTCTGCATCCATTACTGCCATTGTTGATATGATCAAGGATATTGCCGATCAGACAAATCTCCTCGCCTTGAATGCCGCCATTGAGGCTGCCCGGGCCGGTGAACAGGGTCGGGGCTTTGCCGTAGTGGCTGACAGCGTCCGCCAGTTGTCCCAGCGCACCACCGAGTCTGCCGATGAGATAGCCACAACGGTCAAAGGGATGCAGTCAGAAGTAGAGGCATCAATTACCGGTATGCAGCATGAACGGCAGGCGATCGCCAAGATTGAGGCTGCAGTACAGAGCACACAGCAGGCCATGGAGCAGATTGTCGGCAACGTGGAGCAGGTCTTTGAAATGGTTCAGACCATTGCGACGGCAACCGAAGAACAGTCAGCCACCGCAGAGGATGTCAACCGCTCCATGCATTCCATCCATCAGATCACCGGTACATTGTCAACCTCGATTGAACAGATCAAACAGACCTCAGAGGCCTTTGACCGTCTGGCCCATGAACTGCAGCAGATGGTGGGCTGGTTCAGGCTGTAAAGTACTGATTGAGAAACTGGATCGAGTTACACTATCGTCCCTTCATAATCCCCTTGACCTGCCCCCCCTGATCAGACGATAGTAGGCGCTGTTGTTATCCTGCTGCAGGAGCTCCCATGTACCGCGAAGAAACCGCACTACTCGACGACCTGACCGGTCGCATCTCCTCCCTTCGGAGGTCCCTTTGACCTGGATAGCAAGCGGGAAGAGTTACAAGAACTTGATGCCCGCATCGCTGTTCCGGGCTTTTGGGACGATCCCTCCGGTTCACAGGAAATTCTGAAAAAACGCACGGTGATTGAAAAGCTGCTCCAGGCCTGGGATTCCCTCAATCGTCAGGCCGATGATGTCAGAGTGATGATCGAGTTGGGTGAGGAGGCTGAAGATGAGGCCACCCTGACCGAAGTCCACGGGATGAACGAACGTTTACGCCTGGGGGTAGAAACGGCCGAATTTCAGCGGATGTTGTCCGGTACCCATGATCGTAACGGCTGCTTCGTGTCGATTAACTCCGGGGCTGGCGGCACCGAATCACAGGACTGGGCCAACATGCTGCTGCGGATGTTGCTGCGCTACTGTGAAAAAAAGGGCTGGAAAGCGGTTATTACCGATTATCAGGATGGTGAAGAGGCCGGCCTCAAATCGGTTACTTTCAGCGTCTCCGGGGAGTATGCGTACGGCCACATGAAGGCAGAAGCCGGAGTACACCGCCTGGTGCGACTCTCTCCCTTTGACAGCAACAACCGTCGCCATACCTCCTTTGCCTCGGTATTTGTCTTTCCCGAAATTGAAGAGGAAGATATTGATATCCGTATCGCAGACTCTGACCTGCGGGTAGACACGTACCGCTCCAGCGGTTCCGGTGGTCAGCATGTTAACACCACTGATTCTGCTGTGAGGATCACCCATATCCCCACCAATATTGTGGTAGCCTGCCAGTCCGAGCGGAGCCAGATCCTGAACCGTGCCACCGCCATGAAGGTGTTGCGGGCAAAGCTGTACGAGAAAGAGATGGAGGAACGTAACGTCAAGGCCTCCGAGATTGCCGGTGAAAAGAAGGAGATCGGCTGGGGCAGTCAGATCCGCTCCTACGTGCTGCATCCCTACAAGATGGTCAAGGATCTGCGCACCGGTGTTGAGTCTGGCAATCCGGATGCCGTGCTGGACGGGGCCCTTGAAGATTTTGTGATCCCGTTTCTGATGGGTGTCAGGCGGGATGTCAA
>CAXNJF010000201.1:0-4379 GCA_964202585.1 Trichlorobacter sp.
ATCTACGAAATTGACGACAAAAAAATGACGAATAGCGTCATACAAATGGCTAAGCCCTTCTGCAACAGTTTGCTTGTTAGTGTTGATGCACAGACGACACCCCTTCTGCAGGCTGGAGATAGACTGCTGATTGCATGTAATAACATCAAAAACAATCCCTTTATAACGGTTTTGCCGATGAAAACCAGCCAATGTCTGACTCTGGGTATTCCACTTGACCTGAACCGGATGACTGCTGCTGATTTTGATCTGTTGCCTGGAATAGGCCCTGCTCTTGCCGAAAGAATTGTACATTACCGTCATGAAAATGGCGATTTTTCGAGCATTGACGAGCTTTTGCTGGTTGATGGGATTGGTGAAAAAAAGATTCTGAAACTGTCAAAGTATTTAACACTCCGATACGACAGATAAAACAAGATTAGTGTCACAGATTATGGCACGCCGGAGTTTAACTTGGCACACAAGCTGTATACATACGATGCAATCGCTGCACCTGTTTTGTTACCTATTCTATTGAGGAGGGGTTGCCATGAAATGTCCACGTTGCCAGGGCCGTATGTTTGCAGAAAAGTATTATGATTTTGTCCGTTCCTTTGATGCGTGGAAATGCAGCTGTTGTGGAGAATTGGTGGATTCCACCATCTTGCAGAACCGGGCCCGGAGTAGCAGCACCTTTCTTGGCTGATCTGATTTAACATAACTGAATGTTTAAAAGGGGGGATCCGGCCAGGATCCCCCTTTTTATTTGACAGGTCGGTGTCCTATCCGTACATTTCGGGAACATATTTACGAACAAGGAGCCGGACAGATGCCACGTGAAGGACGCAGTCTGCAGGAGTTACGACAGATCAAGATGACCCGCCACTTTATCAAGCACCCGGAAGGTGCTGTACTGGTTGAGTTTGGTGATACCCGAGTGATCTGTACCGCTTCGGTTGAGGAATCAGTTCCTCCGTTTCTGAGAGGCAAGGGGACCGGTTGGGTTACAGCTGAATATTCCATGTTGCCTCGTGCTACCCATACCCGTTCTTCCCGTGAGGCTGCCAAGGGGAAGCAGTCTGGCCGCACCCTTGAGATACAGCGCTTGATTGGCCGTTCTTTGCGAGCCATAACCGACATGAACAAACTGGGTGAGCGTACCATCTACCTTGATTGCGATGTGATTCAGGCTGATGGCGGTACCCGTACCGCTTCCATCACCGGCGCGTATGTTGCCATGGTTGATGCGATTTCTTCGCTGTTAGGCCAGGGAAAGATTGCCGATAATCCACTTAAGGAAGCAGTGGCAGCGGTGAGTGTGGGTATTGTTGAAGGTGAGGCAACCCTTGATCTTGATTACCGTGAAGATTCCAGCGCTGAAGTGGACATGAATTTTGTGATGACCTCATCAGGCCGTTTCGTGGAGGTGCAGGGCACTGCCGAGGCTGAGCCGTTTACCCTGGAGCAGATGGATGCCATGCGCACCCTTGCCATGCAAGGGATCAACCAGCTCTTTGTGGTGCAGCAGCAGGTGCTTGCTGCATGAAACAGTTGCTGATTGCCACGCGCAACAGGGGCAAGATCAAAGAGATCCGAGCGCTTCTGGATGGGCTGGTGGATGAGGTGCTCTGCGCTGCTGATCTGCCGGATCTGCCGGAAACGGTTGAGGATGGCGACACCTTTGCTGACAATGCCCTGAAAAAGGCCCGTGAGGCCTGCAAAGCTACGGGGCTTCCGGTGCTGGCCGATGATTCCGGTCTGGTGGTGGAGGGGCTTGGTGGACGTCCCGGTGTGTTTTCTGCACGTTTTTCAGGTGACGATGCCGATGATAGCTCTAACAACCGCAAGCTGCTTGATGAGCTTGCTTTACTGCCTGATGCCAGCCGCAGGGCTGCCTTTGTCTGCACTATGGCATACGTAGCTTCTGTTGGAACGGAGCAACTCTTTGAAGGCAGGGTAGGGGGGACCATCATTGAACAGCCAAGGGGAGAACATGGCTTCGGGTATGATCCTCTTTTTTTGGTGGATGGTTATCAACTGACCATGGCAGAACTTTCTCTTGTAGAAAAAAATAAAATCAGCCACCGGGGGCAGGCATTACTGGCCTTTCGGGACTTTCTTCTTGAACCAAGATGACTACCTATCTGCTGAAACGGTTAGCACTGCTGGTGCCGCTGATGCTGGGGATAACCCTTATCACCTTCACCGTGATCCATCTGGCTCCGGGTGAACCGGTGGATATGCAGATGGCCATGAACCCCAAAGTGGGTAAAGAGGCCCGTGAACGTCTGACTAAATTTTACGGTCTGGATAAACCGTTGCATGAACAGTATTTCAGCTGGCTGGGCAAGTTGGCCAGGCTTGATCTGGGACGCTCTTTTTCCAGCGACAACCGTCCGGTGCTGGACAAGATCAAGGAACGGATGCCGATTACGCTTTCCCTGAATATCATCGCTCTGGTACTTGAATTTGGCCTGGCTATCCCGATCGGGATTATGGCTGCAGTGTACCGGGATACCTGGCTTGATAAAGGACTTACGGTGATTGTGTTTCTAGGCTTTGCTGTACCTACCTTCTGGCTGGCCCTGTTGTTGATGTACTTCTTTGGGGTCAAGCTGAACTGGCTGCCTATCTCCGGCCTGCATACCCTCGGGTATGAGGGCTACAGCTGGCTGGGCCGGGTCTGGGATCTTGCCAAACATCTGGTGCTACCGGTGGCGGTCGCCTCCTTCGGTTCCCTGGCCGGAGTTTCCCGTTATATGCGTTCTGCCATGCTGGGAGTCATTGATCAGGATTATATCATCACAGCACGGGCCAAGGGGCTTTCTGAACGGGTGGTGATCTGGAAACATGCCCTGCGTAACGCACTACTCCCCTTGATTACCTTGGCCGGCTTTTCTATTCCCGGCCTGATCGGCGGCAGTGTCATCTTTGAAACCATCTTTGCCATTCCCGGTATGGGGCAGCTTTTTTACCAGGGAGTTATGTCCCGTGATTGTCCGGTGGTAATGGGAATTCTGGTAATCGGAGCTTTTCTTACCCTGATCGGTAACCTGATTGCCGATATCAGTTATGCCTTGGCAGACCCCCGGATCAGGCAACAATAATGGCTCTGCGCACCTCATTCATAGCCACAGTATTCTGGCCCCGTCTTAAACGCAACCGGCTTGCCATGGCTGGCGGCTTCGTGGTTGTGTCCCTGTTTTTTCTCTCTCTGGTTGCTTCGGTTATTACACCGTACCATCCTTCAGAGATCAATGCCTGGCAGGTGTTGTCTCCCCCTTCCTGGTCCCACTGGTTCGGAACTGATGAACTTGGTCGTGACGTCTTCAGCAGAGTGCTGTTCGGTGCCCGGATATCACTGAAGGTGGGCTTTGTTGCCATTGGTATAGCAGTTGTGCTTGGTTCTACAGTGGGCCTTATTGCTGGGTACTATGGAGGCTGGGTGGATACGCTCCTGATGCGTTGCGTTGATGTTATGCTCTGCTTTCCTGCATTTTTTCTGATTCTGGCGATCATTACCTTTCTGGAACCCTCAATCTGGTACATCATGGCAGTGATCGGACTGACCGGCTGGATGGGGGTAGCCCGGCTGGTGCGCGCCGAAGTGTTGACCATCCGCGAGATGGACTACATCATGGCGGCCCGCTGTATCGGCTGTTCCAATTTGCGTATCATCCTGCACCATATCATGCCCAATGCCCTGTCGCCTGTGCTGGTGGCAGCCACCCTGGGGGTTGCCGGAGCGATCCTGACCGAATCAGCCCTTTCTTTTCTTGGAATAGGTGTGCAACCACCTACGCCAAGCTGGGGTAATATCCTGACATCAGGCAAGGATTACATTGAGTTTGCCTGGTGGCTTTCACTGTTCCCCGGGCTGGCCATTCTGGTGACCGTGCTGGCCTACAATCTGCTGGGAGAGGGGATCCGCGATGCGCTGGATCCGAGAACAAACAAATAATACAGGAGTTGTATGACCGAGATTGTCTTTGAACATGAAGATTTTGATTTTGAGAGCCTTGAAGAAGAATTGAGGGTTGACGAACAATGCCAAAAACTGTTGCAGCGGTTCTATCTCTGGTTACAACAGCATGATCTGACACCGGAACAGGCCTCTGGGCTGGCTTATAGTGCTGATTACTATCTGAGGGACTATGTACTTGACTTTATGCGGTATAATGTCCTGCGCCCTCAACCCGGACAGGTGCGTTATTTTGCTGGCAACTGGTACATAACCCGCACACTTGAGCCTGAAGCTGCTGTACTGGAGCGCCATCTTAAGTCTATTGCTGCACTGTATCAATTTATGCAGCAACTGAATCTGATCAGTGCTGATACATTGGTGCAGATTGAAAAGGAAACCGCCGAACGGGAGTATTATGTCCGGCGGATTGAGTCCT
>CAXNJF010000202.1:0-4371 GCA_964202585.1 Trichlorobacter sp.
CCCAGAATCAGGATCGCAGCAAGCAGGGTGCTGATCAGACTGGTACGCAGTTCGCGCATATCGGCAAACAGCACCACCGTGCCTATGGTCTGATTATCCAGCAGAACCGGGGAGACCAGATTTACCTTGTCAAACAACTGTACCAGCCGGTTATTGTCAGAGCTGATCTGCTTCAGCAGGTTCTTGCAGGTATCAGGTGTTGCATCGGGCCCCAATTGCTCAAAAGGCAGCGTTTCTGCTTTGACTCCCGGTGCAAGATAGCGGCTGAAGACCGTTGTATCAGCTTTAAGAACGTAGGCAGCAAGGATATCTGACTTAACCGAGAGGGAGTTCATGGTATCCAGTGCGGACTGGGGGTCATTAAAGGTAAGTGCTGCGCTTACGTTTTTACCCAGGATATCGGCCAGTGAGGCAAGATTTTTGCGCTGTTCAATGATCAGGGAGTTTGTTTCCTTGATCACGAACACCACCGTGGTTGCCAGCAGCAGTACCCCGCAGGTTGCCATAATCAGGAGCATCAATTTGCGGCGGATGGAGATGTTTGCCAGATATGCTGATATAAGCCGGTTCATGGGGCTTCCTGCACAATCTGGGCAAGCTTCAGCAGTTGGGCGCTGATCCTGATCCGGTGCCGCTGGGCAGCGGTCTGGTTGATTTCAAACCGGATTTTGCTGTTCTGCAGTATAAATCCAACGGTCCCGCCAGAGCGGGCAAAACCGGCGCTGTCGGCTACCGTCACCACGACGCTGGAGCGGGTTTTTTCCAGCAGGTCGGCAGTGGCGGTTTTGTCAAGATCACTCAGCACCAGTACCTGACAGCCGGCGGCACCGGTGACAGGAGAACTGTGGCGCACAACGACCGTCTTTCCCTTGACCTGTTTTCCCTGCAAACCATCAACCGCTGGGCCTAAACCGCCTTTACCTGCAACGCAGATCGTAAACTGGCCAGCTGAGGCTGGTAGAGCTTCTTCCGGCCAGTCCATGAAGCGGATCATGTTGTAGATCATGGCTGCCTTGATCTGGTATTCGCCGGATTCAGCGTGGGCAGGCTGCGCCAGAGGCAGCAGGCAACCAAGTGCAAGCAGGTAGACCAGGCAGCGATATGACAAGCCGAGTGTGGACATGGTTGTTAAAATCTCCAGGTTACCTTGCCGTACACACTGCGGGGAACCTCGGACGCAGTGGTGTTGATAAATTCTGGAATATATTCAGGATGCCGTTTCTGAAAGAGGTTCTGCCCCACCAGTGACAGCTCCAGGGTCCTGGTCGCTTTCCAGGCCAGGCGCACATCCATGGTGACATAGCCCGGTATGCTGGTGTCATCAATATACTTGACCCGATCAACAGCCCGCAGCCAGAGATCAAGCTCCAGCTGTTTGCCAAGATCAAAACTTGAACGGAGTGATCCTTGATGACGGGGGGATCCCGCAGCTGCATCACCGCGATTTATTTCATCCGTGCTGTTGTTATCCAGGTACATGATTGAACAGAGGTAGCTGTAGGCAGCCTGCAGCCGCCACCAGTCAAACGGACGCCAGGTAGCGGAAAGTTCAGCGCCGTAGGTATGACCGTGCATGTCATTGGAAAGGGGGTAGCGCACTACCGCGTTGGTTGTTTCAAGCCCCTGCAGCCCTTCCTGCCGAACCCGCAGGTGATTATACTGGTTGAAGAACAGTGACAGATCAAGGGTAAGGCGCTGTAACGGTTGTGTACGATAGCCCAGTTCGTAGGCGATGACCGTTTCTGACCCGTAGTTTGAAACGCCGTCAATCTCAAGTCGCAATGGTATCGGCATACCGGTTTCTGCAGGCGACATGGTCCTGAACCGGTACTGGATATCCTGATCTCCACGGGAGGGAGTACGCACGGCACGGGAGATGGAACCCCAGAAAGAGTGCTGCGGAGTAGGGGTCCAGATCAGGCGACCATTGGGTTGTATTTCAAAACCGGTAAAATCGTTGTGCTCAAAGCGCGAACCAAGGATCAACGAAAGTTTGTCCGGAATCAGCCTGATTTCATCCTGGATAAAGGCGCTGAACAGACCCACACCAAGTTCAGGTTTGTTGAAGGATATATAGGGGGTCTGGTTCAGTTTGTCGTGACTGTAGCGGTAGCCAAGGCCCCAGATCAAATCCTGGCTGCTGCCAAGGGCAAAACGGTGCTGAAAGTCCAGATCAACCGTGTCGCGGGTCTCGCCCAGCACCGTCATGGTGCGCTGGTAATGATCATAGTACAGCTGGAGCGAGAGGCTGCTGGTATCGGAAAGAGTGCGCTGCCAGCGGGTCAGCAGGTTGATTCCGTCAGCTCGTGAGGTACTGTTCTGTGACCAGGAATAGCGGGGGTCGCTTACGCTGGGCAGTTTGTAAAGTGTATAGTTTTCATCAAAGGAACCGGAAACGTAATCTCCCTGCAGAGTCAGGGTATCCTGTCCGGTGAACCGGCTATCCATTCTGAACCCGGCGGAACCGGTCTGCCAGGCATCATGATTGTCAGTGCCGTTGCCCAGTTGTCCCGTCCCACGGTTGGCATAGTTGCCGTAGATCCTCAGGTCGGTGTCCTTCGCCACTTCCATGCCATAGCGCAGGGTGCCAAAGCCCTGCTCAGAGCTGCCGCCACCGGCGGATACCAATCCACCTTTGGTATCTGCTGCCGATTTCGTGATGATGTTGATCACGCCGTTTACTGCATTGGCCCCCCACATGGCTGCCCCTGGACCGCGAATTACCTCGATCCGCTCAATATCATCCAGCGGGGTATCCTGTTGCTCCCAGTAGACGCCTGAAAAAAGCGGGGTGTAGATGCTGCGTCCGTCTTTAAGCACCAGCAGCTTGTTGGCAAAGCGGCCATTAAATCCTCTGATCGATACTGCCCATTTGTTGGCATCTATTCTGGCAACCTGTACACCGGGCACCATCCGCAACAGGTCAGGAATATTAGTGGCTCCGGAACGATGGATATCTTCCTGATTGATAACAAAGGCAGCAGCTGCAGCGTTTGCAAGTTTTTGGGGTTTACGGGAGACCGAGGTAACTTCAATATCCATCAACGCTTCAAGGGATAGTTCGGTCAGGTCTGTTGGATTGCTGGCCAGTGCCGGAGACAGGATGGCAGATGACAAAAAAACAGTTGCAACGGTTCCAGCCCTGATTATCGATGAATAAGGTGTAGGGAGTGGTTTTTTATGCATATCTGCCTTCTCCTTGACATGGAGGTCTTCAGATGGCTAGTGTAGCAGGAATCATGCTATGTACAAGTGATACAGTGTTATTTTTTCTGGACACCTTGATGCGTGACTTTTACTGTGCAGAAACAGGAGGAACAATATGGGATTTACAGAATATCTTTTTATTGCCGTTTTTTTCGGACTTCCCGGGATACTGGGAGCCTGGATGGCTCATACACGTGGTAAGAATCCACTTATCTGGGGGCTATTGTCGGCGCCGTTTCCGTTCTTCGTCTTAATCCTCTGGTTTCAAAAACCCACCGTTGAAGTACCGGGGTATTTTCGCAAATGTCTTGCATGTGGCGAGATATATCCGTGGAAGCTTGATGCCTGCAAGTACTGCGGCGCTCCCAAAGAGTAGAGCGTCCCTGATCGTGTCATTCCTGTTTATGAAAATGTGACACTGTAGAAGTAGACTCTGATGTTTTTATCTGCTCAGGAAACGTTTTGCAACAACAGGGGTAATTTAGACGTAAGCACTTTGAAGTCAATCGGTTTGATCATATACTATTGGCACCTGCTGCAAGGCATTCCTGTTGAGGGCAGCGCATCAGATCAGCGGTCACGGCAAGAATACAGTGATTGTTTTCCATGGTGTCCACCCTCCCGAAGAAACTGAACAGTTACGTGATGTTAAACTCTTTTACCGTACTCCTGCTTAATAGCATCAAGGCGTACCACCATCTCGTTTGATAGTTCTTCAACGGTTGCAAGCATCTGATTCGCTTGAAGCACGTTGCCATTGTTAATCGCGGCAACAGCATCTTTTGCCAGGCTATGGATGCGATCATGGGGGGAATCTATCGCTTTGAAACTATTGAAACTCCCGCACAATGTCTGCCCTTCTTCGCTGTACCATTTGCCAAAACGACAGGTGCGATGAGTAGATAGTGAAGCGGGGTCAAGTCTGTTCAATCCCAAAACTGCAGACCGGATAGAATTCACAAACATTTTATGATCATTCTTTGCCAGATCTAAAATTAACAGGTCGTTTCCGGATACTTTAAACTGCCGGACAAGTTGTAACAGTTCTTCTGCTAATTTAGTAAGCTGCGCTACCGACTGTGCATTTTCTTTTGATGCATGGCTTGAAGCGTCAATCACCGATGTAACACGATGGATATTACCGGCAATTTCCTGTGTGGTTGC
>CAXNJF010000203.1:0-4368 GCA_964202585.1 Trichlorobacter sp.
CCCCGCCGGACATATATCATGGTACATTGTTAAAATATCAATGTACGGAGAAAAACAATGCCATATTCCGTTGAAATATGCGCCGGTGCTGGTGGACAAGCACTTGGCCTCGAAATGGCCGGGTTCAATCATGCCGCACTTGTTGAAATCGAGCGACCTGCCTGTGATACACTTTTGCTTAACAGACCCAAATGGAATGTTACCTGCGGCGACATAAGAAGTTTTTCCGGTACAAAGTACAAAGGAATTGATCTGCTGGCCGGAGGTGTTCCGTGTCCGCCGTTTTCCAAAGCTGGAAAGCAGCTGGGCAGTGACGACGAGCGAGATCTTTTTCCGGAGGCGATCCGCCTTGCGGATGAAATAAGACCAAGAGCAATCATGCTTGAAAATGTCAGAGGTATGCTTGACGCAGTTTTCGAGGACTACCGGAAACACATCAAGAACCAGCTTGCCAGCCTTGGCTATCATACTGAGTGGAGACTTCATAACGCCTCTGATTACGGAGTTTCGCAACTACGCCCCCGTGTGATTTTCGTTGCACTACAGAAAGATTTTGCAGAACACTTCACATGGCCGATACCGGCCATGACTTCGCCGCCTACCGTCGGCGAACTGTTGTTTGATCTTATGAATGAGCAGGAATGGCGTGGCGCGGCCAACTGGCGCGAACGTGCCAACGAAATAGCTCCTACACTTGTCGGCGGTTCAAAAAAACATGGTGGGCCAGACCTCGGACCAACAAGAGCAAAAAAAGCATGGGCGGCTTTGGGAGTTGACGGCCTCGGCATAGCCGATTCCCCACCAGAAAGAAATTTTGTAGGCATGCCTCGCCTCACAGTTCGCATGACCGCACGTATTCAGGGGTTTCCTGATTCATGGCGTTTTGCTGGTAAAAAGACTGCATCTTACCGACAAATCGGGAATGCATTCCCACCGCCGGTTGCTCAGGCAGTCGGAACATCAATAATGGCAGCGCTTGAAGCAGCCAGTAAAAGAACCGTTTTAAGGAGTGTGAAATAATGGCCGCACGCGAACCAGGCGCACGAAAAAAACTCAAGGAGTTTCTGTTGCAGCATGTCGGAGTTGTGCTGGATTCCGACGATCTTCGCAAAGCATCTGGCAATGCCAGCGAATGGGCACGGCGCGTTAGAGAGTTACGCAACGAAGAAGGCATGAACATTGTAACCCACAATGACAGAAGCGAATTGAAACCCGGCCAGTACATGCTTTTAGACACAAAACCACTCCCATCATTTGCCCGTACCATGTCAAAGGAAATACGGGCATATGTGCTTGACCGTAATGGTTTTACCTGCCAGATGTGTGGTGTCCCGGCAGGAGAACCACATCCATTTGACGGCAGAAAAACAAGATTGCATATCGGGCATATCATAGACAAATCCCAAGGCGGTTCTGACGATTACTCGAACCTTCGCGCCATTTGTTCAGTCTGTAACGAAGGTGCTGCGAACATAACTCTTGACCGTCCAACGTCTGCAAAACTACTTGCACAAATCCGCCGTGCCCCTGGCGTTGAACAACTTGCCGTTCTGGAATGGTCGATTTCAAAATTCCCCAAACAGGCCAAAGAGTTGACAAAGTAAGTTCCCCCTGAAGTGATATCGTATAACCAGTACGCACGACCTGACACGATAAACCATGACTACTACTGAAAATTCAGTTGTTTTGTACCAGAGTCCCGACGGCTCAAGTTCTCTGGAAGTTCGCCTGGATCAAGAAACCGTCTGGTTGAACCAGGCACAACAAGGTACTCGCTTTCGCCAGTGGGTCACCAGCGTCCTTCACGATCATATAATCAAAGGCTACACCATCAACGAACAGCGCTTCCGGGAACGGGCCGAAAAACTGACTGCTATGCAACAAACCGTGGCACTGCTGGCTCGCACCCTGACTAACCAGGAGCTGATCAACGACACCGGAAGAATGACTGACGCATGATCCGTCGCCACTTCACCATCACCGGCATTGTGCAAGGGGTGGGGTTTCGCCCCTTGGTCTTTCGTCTTGCCGCCGAGCTGGGGCTGACCGGCTGGGTGCGTAATACACCGGCTGGGGTGGAGCTTGAGCTGCAGGGCAGGGAGGAACAGCTTGCCGGGTTTATCTGCCGCCTGCAGGCAGAACTGCCGCCGCTGGCAGCCATCAGCTCACTTGAATCCTGTGATCTCCCGGCCAGTGATAATGAGACCGGCTTTGTGATTCTGCCCAGCAGTGATGGCAGGCGTGAGGCCCAGATTGCCCCGGACAGCGCGCTATGTGCTGACTGCCTGAGAGAGCTGGTTGATCCTGCTGGCCGCCGTTACCGCCATCCCTTTATCACCTGTACCAACTGCGGTCCCCGCTGGACCATTGTGACCGGCATTCCCTATGATCGTCCCCTGACCACCATGGCCGGTTTCCCTCTTTGCCCGGCCTGTGAGGCGGAATATTGCAATCCCCTTGACCGCCGTTTTCATGCCCAGCCGATCGCTTGTCCTGACTGCGGTCCACGGCTGTCTTTAATTCCGCAGCATGATGATCCGCTGGGGCAGGCTATTGCGTTACTGCAACAGGGCAAAATAGTGGCGGTTAAAGGGCTGGGCGGCTATCATCTGGCGGTGGATGCCGCTAACAACGAGGCGGTGGCTCGGTTGCGGCAGCGCAAGCAACGGGATGAAAAGCCGTTTGCGGTAATGGTGCCTGATCTGGCAACGGCGAGGCAGCTGGCTGAGCTGTCAGGGCTGGAAGAACGGTTGCTGGCCGGAGCTGAGGCACCGGTGGTGATTGTGCGCAGGAGAGCAGATTCACCTGTTACCATGTTAGTTGCGCCGGGTAGTCAGTGGATTGGACTGATGCTGGCCTATACGCCGTTGCATCAACTGCTGTTTGCTGACTCCGATCTGAAAGCACTGGTAATGACCAGCGCCAATGCTTCTGATGAGCCGATGATTGCGGCTGATCAGGACGCACAGGAAAAACTGTCTAAGATAGCCGATGCCGTCCTGACCCACAATCGGGCGATTCAGGTGCGAACCGATGATTCGGTGCTGCGGATCTTTCAGGGCAGGCCGCTCTTTTACCGCCGTTCACGGGGCTATGTACCGCGACCGGTGCTGTTGCCGTTTGAGTGCGGAACTATTCTGGCGGTTGGAGCAGAGCTGAAAAATACGGTTTGCCTGACACGCGGGAAACAGGCCTTTCTCAGTCAGCATATCGGTGACCTGAAGAATGAGGCCACGCTGGATACGTTTCGGCAGACCATCAGTCATCTCAGAACAATTATGGAGATCAGGCCGGAGGTGGTGGCCTGTGATCAGCACCCGGACTACCTCTCCACCCGTTACGCTGAAGAATTGGGGCTGTCACTGGTAAGAGTCCAGCATCATCACGCCCACATGGCCTCCTGCATGGCTGAAAACGGGCTGGAGGGCGACCTGATAGGTGTGATCTTTGATGGCACCGGCCTGGGGGATGACGGTACGGTCTGGGGTGGCGAGTTTTTGGTGGGTGGCTACGAAGCAGTGCAGCGTGCAGGCCATCTGAAGCAGGTACGCCTGCCCGGTGGCGATGCTGCGGCCCGTGAACCGTGGCGGATGGCTGCTGCCTGGCTGTATGGCACGCTTGGCGAGGCTGTATGGCAACTGCCCGGCATGCCGGTTTTGGCAGATATAGAACGACAATTGCTGCAGGCTATGCTGGGACGAGGGATCAATGCACCGTTCACGTCAAGTGCTGGGCGGCTATTTGACGCGGCTGCGTTTCTGGCGGGGGCGGCAACCCGCAACAGTTTTGACGGTCAGGTCGGCATGGCACTGGAGGCGTTGGCAGAGACGGTGACCGCAGCAGAGCTGCTACCATGGCATCTGCAGCCGGGGCTACCGTTTCAGCTTGATCCCGCTCCAATGCTCCTTGCGCTTGTGGAACGGATCAGCGCAGGTGAAGCTGCTGCCGGATTGGCCTGGGCCTTCCATGCCAGTCTGGCTGCAGCGGTGACAGATGCGTGTGCTCTGGCCCGCGCCGCAACTGGTTTTACACGTGTGGTGCTGTCCGGTGGTGTGTTTCAGAATCGCCTTTTGTCTGAGTTGGTGTATACTTATCTGCTGAAACAGGGGTTTGAAGTATTCACCCATCGTCTGGTTCCACCCAATGATGGTGGTATTGCCTTGGGACAGGCAGCCATAGCAGCAAGGAGATAAACGAATGTGTCTTGGTGTTCCGATGCAGGTCCTTGAAGTTAAAGATGATATGGTGGTTGCCGAAATTGACGGCGTACAGCGGGAGGCCAGTTTGCTGATGCTGGATGAGCCGGTTGTTGTCGGGGATTACGTGCTTGTCCATGCCGGTTTTGCCATCGCCCGGATTGATCCGGAA
>CAXNJF010000204.1:0-4353 GCA_964202585.1 Trichlorobacter sp.
ATGTCTAAAATCCTGCAAACTTTAAAAGCTTTTGTAGATTGGGTAGAACGGCTTCATCGTGAAACCCAACATGACCATGCTGACAAGATTACAACCGTTGGGTTTCGCAAACAACCGCTCAACCCAACCTACTAAAAACTGATACAACCTGCTCAATAACTCACACTTGCCTTAAAGTGTATCCGGCTGTCGCCGCGCCGGGTCGGGTCTGTTGTGGAAACTGATCTGGCCAGCGCATAGCCCCAATCCATACTGAAACTGAAATAATTGCCAACCCCCAGACGGGCGCCGGTGCCGACACTGGTCAGGCCGTGGTCTCTTTGTTCTGATGATTCCACCTGTGGGCGCAGGTTGTAGCCGTAGCCGCCATCAAAGAAGCCCAGCAGGCGCAGCTGTACGTGCGGAACCTTCAGCAGGGCGGTCAGGTCTGGCGAATACAGTTCCACCGAACCGCTGAAACCGGCATCGTAGGATTCTTCCCGCTCAACATAGCCCCGCACAGAGCTTGCGCCCCCCAGGCCAAACTGCTCGCCGGAGATCAGCCGGTCCGGCGTGGACTGGCCGTTGGCTGAAAGCCGTACCAGCCAATCCCCGCCAGCCCTGATGGTGCTGTTGATTCCGTAGCGGAAGATCCAGTAATCTGCCGCTGCACCGCTTCTGACCTGCTGGAAATCTGCCTGCTGCCCCTGACCGCCCCAGGGCTGGTTGTGCAGCAGACCCAGCGAGCCGTCTGCGGAGAGCAGTTCATTGCTCCAGTTTGCACCGTAGGTGATGCTGAAGGGGTGGGCAACCACATCAGGAGAGATGTCGTTACCGGTGTCGCTGACCGTGACGGTGTTGTCGTAGAGACGATAATCCATCCCCAGAGAGAGCTTGTGTTCGTACTCGCCGACCCGTGGCAGGTTCCAGTTGTAACGCAGGCCGGAGACTATTCCCTTGCCGCTGATGGCGAGGTTGGTGCCGGAGATCTGACTGTTGCCGTTATCCACATCGGAATAGGCGCCGAACAGGTCTATGGTATCGCCCAGGGAGTAGAGCGGAATCCGGTAGGAGCCGCTGACGATCGAAACTTTATCAGCATGGTCCGGTGAGGTGGTGTACTGCAGCACCGCAACATGATCACGGTTCCAGAGGTTGGCATGTTGCAGCATCAGCCCCATCCGGTAGTAGCCGCTTTGTTCGTTGCCGGTGTTGTCGCCGGTTAAGGCTATTTTCCAGGCTTTTTCATCCTTTACCTGCAGCACCGCTTCAAGTTCTTCGGGGCGGCTCTGTGCCTTGAATTCCAGTGTCAGTTTCTTTGCCGGGTTTTCGTTGATGATCCGCAGGTTCTTCGAGATGAGATCCACCTGCGGGGAAGCACCGATCTTGAGGCTTGGCAGGACTGCCGTGATGTTGTCCTCTGTTCTGTAACTGTTCCCCTGAATTTTTATCCGTTTTACCTGTGGTTCTATAACTCGCAGGCGCACATCCCCCTGGGTCAGTTCCTGCTCTGGCAGGATTACCGTGACCATGCCGTAGCCCTGCTTGCGATACGCTTTTTCAAGCGTCTCAATCGCCTTCTGGATATGGCCGAAATCACGCTGTGCTCCGGTATAGGGTGCCAGAACATCTTCTGCCTGCCGTTCCGTCAGTATGCTGTTTCCTTCCAGCACAAAGCGTTTGATGGTAAACCGCTGTATGGCATCATCGGCTACGGCAGCCGATACCATTGCGACAAGCAGGATGTATATCAGCACCATCTGGAAAGCTCTACCTGTTCTACTGTTAATGATCATACGGTTACCCATCCTATATGGTGATCTGAAATGAGGTGACGCCGATCTGCATCAGAAACGCGGCAACCTCGTCCAGTGAATCAAACTTCAGCGCCTGATTGCTGCCTGGCACAACAATCGGTCCGGCAAAATCATCCGGCCCAAGCTGGACACCAACGCCGTAGGCTGTTCCGTAGAGACGGCTGGCTGTTATGCAGGGCTGCTGCCCCTGTTGTATCAGCCTTTGAATTTCAGCGCCGGTCAGCACGGACTGGCCTGCCGTACCGCCTTCATATCAATCAGACGCGACAGATTTTTGATTGACGCCAGATGTGCGTAGATAAGTCCCAGATAGTCTTTTCTGAACAGCTCAAGCACTGCAGTATCACCCAGCCGGGCCAGCCTGTTTTCATCAACAATCAGTAACCCCTGCAGTTGAAAGGTGGCACCATCGTTCAGTTGAATGTTGGCATCCAGGGGGCGGAGCAGTTCCAGTTCCTGCAGCTTTGCACTAAACGCCGTTGTAAAGCGCGGCTGGTTCTGGAATTCACTGGTAAATGCCTGAATCTGACGGCAATAGTCGGTCGGCTCGCCTTGGTCGGTGAAGAGTCTCTGGCCACCTTCAAGGTTCAGTCCGTCAAAAGCCTGGTCAATGCAGACCGGAAGCTCCTCTGTACCGGTATCCGCCAGGATAAAGGGATAACGCCGGATATAGGCCGGGATGTAGCTTGTCTTCCATCTGCCTGACGTATCGACATAGAGGTTTTCTTCTGCCTGCAGGCCAAGCAGCGCCACGGGAGTGATGGTGCCATCTGCTGCAGGGGAGAAGATAATCGGGTAGTCACGGCAGGCTTCGGCAAATTCGACTGCGGCAAGTATGACGCTTTGGGCTTTTGCCGCAAAAGTGTACCCGGTTGGGCTGGGAGCAACGGTCAGGTTGCGGTGGGTATTCGCATTAAGTGCGACAGGCTCTTTATACAAAAGCGGCAGCGAAGCAGTTGGGGTTGGAACGCTCTTTTGTTTTTGTCGTGGGGGCATGGATTAATCCTCTTTTGGGAACAGCGAATACCTGGGGTAACAAAAGTTTGGTCTTGAAAAAAAAGCTTGCATGTTTTGCGGACATGCAAATGTAAGACAAATCTTACACAAAGAACAGCATGGCCGAATATGTATAAATAGCTAAAATTGATCAATAAAATTAGTTGCTAGTAAAATTTATGCGTCATTTTACCTATTTGATCCTACGGTGTATATACGTAAACTTACGTATTTATTTTTTTTGTATACAGATATATGAAACAGTTTAATGGAAACACTCACACATACCGATCTTCTTGTTTTTAACCGTGTCATCAGCGAAATTTATGCTGCACACGACATGGAAGCATTTTACACGGCCGGTTTTTGAGATAGCGGCTGATATGGCAAAAACACCCAACACCAGAAACCATGATGGGTGCGAAAAACCGGCAAAAGCCTGATTTGGCGATGCTGCGTTCAAGACAACGGCGGCTAGCGGAAGTGCCAGGGCTACTGTGTGCTGCTTCAAAAGAGCGTTGAACCGTTCCCTTGAAAAACGTAATACGGTTGTTTGTTCATCAAGTGCGATAACATTTGCTGTTCGGGTTTCACCGGTTAAAAGAGCTAATTCGCCAAAACACTCGTTTTGTTTGAGCAGGGCAACATCAACGGTTGTACCCGTCTGATGCATGTCTGATAACCCGTACAGAACCGGATGCGATCAGGTACAGGCAGTCGCCGGGCTCTCCCTGTTGGACAATTACTTCACCGTCATTAAATTCAAGAACGGTGAAATGCGGTATCAAGCGTGACAACTCTACACGGCTGAGTGAGCTGAATAACGGGATAAGATGGATGTCTGTTGGCATTATTGTACCGTTGATTAAATGATTAGGTGGCAGGTGCTGGCATTCATTACTATTCCAGTATGTTGACGACTCGTTTAAGCAGGTCTGCGCGTAAAAACGGTTTTCGTAACAGACGCTCCTCTGGAATTTCATCGTGAGTATATTCAGCTTGAAATGCCGGTCTACTGCTGATGAAGAGAATTTTTAAGTCGGGAAAGCGTTTTTCTGCAATCCTGACCATTTCTATGCCTGACATATCCGGCATAGAAATATCGCTGATAAGCAGGCTGGGAAAAGCATCAAGTTCATCCATAAGTTCTAGCGCTTCTTGTGCACAGGCTGCTGGTACGGCATTCATGCCGTGATCATTCAGGATGTTGGTAACCATCAGAAGGATTAACGGGTTGTCATCCACAACCAGGACAGTTGGTGATGGTTGCTGAGTATGGATAGATGGCATCATGTCTCTGGCTCCAGTTGTCGTATACGCTTTGGGGTATAAAAATCCTTCGTAGGCGTAGTCAACGTGCTTTCATATGTCCAAACGCTGGTCGTGCCATTCATACTGACGGCCAGTGTTATGCTGTATCAGAGTGTGATGATCCCTGTACGCACGGCATATTTGGTCAGATCGGCAAGGTTGCTGACGGACAGTTTTTTCATAATGCGCTGTCGATGGAATTCAATCGTTTTACTACTGAGTCCCAGTGCAAAGGCGACTTCCTTGGTGT
>CAXNJF010000205.1:0-4353 GCA_964202585.1 Trichlorobacter sp.
CCAGGTACCTGCCCCCAGGCAACTGGCATCTTTCAATACCACCAGACCGTTTATGGTTACGGTGCCGTTGTCGCTACACCATCCCGCGCCTGATGCTGCCATGACACAACAGAAAGCTGCTATGCCTACAAAAAAAACTTTAATAATCATTCCGTTTTTCTCTTTTTAGCTCGGGTTCGCAGCGTATACACTCCATGACTTCCTCCATTTGTATTGATTGTCGCCTGACCGTGTTGCGGGCAGGTCGCATGCGCCAATCGTTTGTTTATCGGTAGGTGACGGTAAGCGTTGTCTCGCCGGTGCTGTTGTTTGATGTCTGACTGACTTGCAGGGTTGCGCCGTTGTTGCTTAGCAGCTTCCAGTAGGCAATAACCTCTGCTGCGGTGCCGGTATGCGAGTCGGTAAACTCCCGCTGCAGCTTTCCATTCAAATCAATCTGCCAGTTCTTGCAGGTCACAAAAGAGGGATAGTTGGTGCAGGTCAAGCTGCCGTTGGTGTTAAAGGTTATGGTGCCGTTGGGATACCCTGAACTGGACATGGTCTTGCCTGCAACCATCGCCCTGGTAAAGCCCAACTCCCCCGGTTTCAGGGGGCCGGCTTCGGCTGAAGCGGCGCCAATAAAGGTGGTCAGGCAACTGAGGACAAACAGGGCGGTAATAAACTTCTGTTTCATCGTGGTGTATCCTTTCTGGTAAGTGTGCTCTGCCGACAACCTGATGAGAGTATCGGTTAAGGAGCGGATTTTTGCGACACTGATTAAACCTTAAAACGGCAGTTACTCACGCGGAGCCGCGAAGCTCGCGGATAAAATCAAGTAGTTACCTGAAATCAAGGATCAATCCTGCAGGTGAAACAATAGCATGCCGTAACCACATGATTTTACTCTTCGCGTCTCCGCGCCTCTGCGTGAACTGCTTTTTCTGGGTTAATAGTCGTTCGAGTTCATGGTCTGGCAAGATTCTATGCACTTTGATTTGTCAGTGGCCACCGTGAAGCTGCTGGTGCAGGTATTTTTGCAATTATTCAACGCAGTATTCCGGTTTCGATCAAGGGCGATCCGTTCTGTCCAGTAGGCATTGCAGCCGGTGGTGAGCGCGTAGTTGGTAAGCGGGGAGCAAAAGCGCTGTTGCAAGACACTCAGAGCTTCTCCAGCCCTGGCAACGGTGGCCCCGCAGAGTAGTGCGAAACAGAGACAGCAGGTCATCAAAACAATACGCATGTTCATTCTCCTTCCAGATTGGTTGAGTTTGTTTTATCCGGCGGGCAGCAGCAGAGATACCAGCAAACAGGCGATAACCATTTTTTTCATAAGGGTCTCCTTTTCACCGATTCACGGTGGGGGCCTGTGACCTTGCGCAGATCATGCAGGCTGTTCAGGTACTGCTGTATCAGGTGTTGGCTCATGGATATCCTGTTAGTGGGTGTGTTTCTCACGCCTGAGCGTGGAAACGATGAAAAATGCCAAATAACCTACTGTCCGGCGCGAACGGGCCAAACGTATAAGAAGCCCATTTTATTTTGGTAGCTCACGTCGCCGTTGGGCATGAACACGACCCCGGCGTAGTCTGCTCCGTATAATTTGCGGGGAGTGGACGACCAGTAGAACCAGGTCTGGACACCCTTGAATTGGCTTTTTGAAGAATAGATGGCCTTCAATTCATCTATGTTGGGAAGACGCCAATCGCCAGCCTTTGATTTATCGGTCAGTCCGCACTGACCGTTTGCAAGGGTCTTAGGTCGTGCCATGGCATCACTCCAATTCGTAAATCCCAGACACCCGGCATCCTTCAGCCAGACCAGACCGTTGACGGTTACGGTACCGTTGCCGTTGTCTCCGCTCCACGGTGCACCAGGTGCAGCTGCGGTGTCTCTGCCGTTGTCTCCGCACCAGGCTGCACCGGATAGGGCCATGACACACCAAAACACAACTGCGCCAATCGCAAACTTTTGCTTTTTCATCTCTTCTTCCTCATTTGAAAAAAATCAAGCACACGTAGCATCCTGCGCACTTTAAAGCCTGCCCTCTGAACAACACTTTGTTGCTAAATCTCGTAGAACCGCTAATTCGGACAGAAACCGTATTGAGCGCTCGAATATGGATCGGGATTCGGCACTTTTGGGCAGAATTTGACGCTGACATCATATTTGCAGGCATGGGAGGCGGTATTACCGTTGCTCACATTCACACCGTCACAGTACTGCCCCAACAGGTAATAGGCCCCGTAGCAGTAGCCAAAGATCATGGAAAGCGGTTTTGGGGACGACCAGCTTGTGGAACTTCCCTTGTTCACCGTTCTCTTTTCAGATGAGATAGCGTACCCATCGGCATAAAAGGTGATCGTGCAATTATTATACGGAGCATCGGAAGGTAAGCTGAACGTCCATTTGTAGGGGGGGATGATGCCGGCATGAGCCGTCGTCGTCAGCATCGTCAGCGAAAAAACAAACATGGTGGCTGTCATACACTTGAATATTCTCTTCATTTTCATAACTGTTCCTTTCTGGGGTGTTTTTTTCTTGTTCCCACGCGCTGCGTAGGAACAAGAAAAAAATAACCAAAGTGCCAAACAACCTACTGTCCGCCACGAACTGCTGTTCACGTGTTCGCACAGTCAGAATTGTAGACATAACAGCAGTAAATAAAGCTGCACGTGTCAAGCGTTCTGTAAAAACCCCACCACGGTATAGGCGGTCAGGCTGCAGAGGAAGCAGCCCGCCGCGCTTTGTTGTTCAAGATCATCCCGCCAGGTCGTCTCAGAATCGCTGGACACCTCCCCTGACTCCACCAGTCGCCCAACAGTCTGCCGCAGGTTGTAGACCCGGTCGGCCAGCTCAAAGCTATCAATCACGGAGACCGAGGGATATACCGAAATCCCGGTCAGTCCTGCCTCCAGAAAATAGCGCTTCAGGTATCTGCCGATCCAGGGGTTGACAAACGAGTTGATCCAGTATCGCTCGACGGCCTCGGTGGTGGCGCGCTCGCTGCCGCTGATACCGAAGCTGCCCCAGTCGTTATCGTAGGCCAGCAGCAGGCCGCCCGGCGCCAGAACCCTGGCCATTTCGGCGATAACCTGCTGCGGCCGCTCAATATGCTGCAGGGTGCGGTCTATGCGGCAGCGCATGAAGCTACCGTCGTCAAACGGAAGGGCACGGGCGTCGGCCTGGCGGAAACCTGTCGGCTGGCCTTTACAAACACGGGCCGTTGCTGCCGCCACCATCCGGGCGCTGCAATCCACGCCGGTCACGCTGCCGTCGGGCGCTACCAGCTCCGCCATCCGCAAGACATCACTTCCCAGCCCACAACCCACCTCCAGCACCGAAAGGCCGGGGGCAAGCCCCAACAGCTCGTAGCTCCGCCGTTTGCAGTGCTGATAGTAGGGGAGCGAGTCCAGCAGGGTCAGGCAGCTGGTGAAGGCCGTTGCGTCGTTGCGGCTGTCAACATTGCCAAAACCGGTTGCCAGGAAGGAATCATTCATTGCTGTAGACACGATCACCGTCAGAACGTCCTGATCACCTGTTGCTGGCACACCCCGCGATTGAGTGAGCAGACATTCTGCTTCATCGCATCACTTCCGGCGCCAGCAGTGACGTCGCAACAGCAATGCTCATCAGTCTTCTTGACATTTTCATGATACTGCTCCTTTCCGGTTCTGTATCAGCAACGTCCTTCTCCTATCATCATTTTGAAAAGCATTTTGATCTGATTTTCTGTTTCGCACAGTCAGAATCGTAAACATAGTGGGGGCATACATCAGAGTAGTTCACGCAGAATGACAGTGCATAGCTTGCATAGGTGTCTGTGCACGTATAGTTAATTGCTTTACCCCGATTGGTCCAGATAATCGCGCCAGTGAAACCAGCAACAGAAGTTACGGTACTATTGGTTTCCATGGTGCATACTATTTGCCATTTCAGGGAATCTTTCCTTGAGTTTAAGATGTTTAATAACTCCGATATGGATATGTTGTATTTTCTGGAATATGCCTGGCGTGCTGCCTCCCCTGCAACCCCGGGCTGCTGGCAGGCTTCAATTTCCGCCTGCATTTCCATGAGCTTCGCATCACCTGACGGATCACCCGCCGCCATAGCAATCCCATTGAGTGAAAACAGGACAGTTGCAAAGGCAAAAACAAACAATGAGCTGAAGTACGAGATTATTGAAGTTCGCATGTTCTTTCCTCCTGAATTGTGGTTAATCCCAATGTACCCTATGCTCTCAGTTCATTCTGCGTCGGTAGTCCTTCTGAAATACTGGTTGATCTAACGGATCCTTACCACTGAATTTTACACCCAGTTCCAGCATTTTATACTGCGGGCCACGGTGGAACCAGAATTTTTCAACGCACCTGTCCA
>CAXNJF010000206.1:0-4346 GCA_964202585.1 Trichlorobacter sp.
TATTCCTGTCGGGCCAGACCTGACACTGGAAGGAGCCACGTCCGTTCAGCATGTAGCGAAGTTTGATGTAGTGGCGATCCGGTGGCGAAATGCTGTCCTCACCTTTTTCATAGCACATGCCATCAACCATGGTTGCCCTGGCGTTGAAATGGAGAGCGGTTCTGGGCGGCCATGCATCCCTTTTGGGGGACGCAAGCGACATTTGAATGATTTCGGCCGCGGCAGCCATCTCCTCAAGATCATCAATGCATGAAAGCCGTTTCTCTGCGTTGCATCCAAACAGTGGCGTTATGGAGAAATAACAACATCCGGCAACAAGCCAGAAATCTGTCCATCCATACCAGAACCGCAACTGCATCAGGGTTGGCAGCAGGTCGCAATCTGTCAATAAACGATCAACCGACCGCAGGTTATCGGTCAGAACCGACACCCCTTTGCATTCAGCACCGCTGTACAGCTCCAGATTGCGCTTGCAGGCAAACGCTGTAACGGTCTCTCTGAATCGCGGAACTCCCGTAAGGAACGCTGCGGTTCCGCCATATTCAATGCCTGATGGCCAGGCAAGCACAATTCGTCCGGATTTTGAAGACTCCTGGTAAATCACAAGAGAGAAAGCAGAACCCTTTTCTTTTGAAGATGCCAGCTCTGACCAGTATAGAACAGCGGGCGGCCTGCCTGTTCCGTAATCAAGCCCGGGTAGCGGCATAGGCATGGAACCGTCGCGCAGGGTGCCGGAGTCTGAGAGCAGCTTCCGGACTGTTTCAGATTCCGACTGTTTTCCAGCCCCGATAATCTTGCTTAGCCACACTGAGGCCCCTCCTGATAAAATTACGGCCCGTACTTCTCAAGCGGCAGCTGTATGTAGCGGATTGCCAGGTCGGTCATCCGCTCTATCCTCTTTTTCTCCATTTTGTGGAGCCAGTGCCCCCTTATGGCCGGGAATACTGAGTCGTACAGCACCAGATCCTCCCCCTTGCCTTTCTTTGCAACCAGCAGAATGCTTTCATAGTCGTTGTTTGTCACAAGGCCGTTGTCCATGCTTGTGTAGTCAGGACCAAAGGAATCCCACCCAAACCCTATGCTCTTGTAGTTATCAAGGCTGTATCTGCTGCTGAAGCAGCCAAAGGGGCCGCTTTTTATCACAATAAACCTGGCCTCTCTTTCCAGCACCACCGTCCTCTTCCAGGTCACAAGAAGCGGGCCGATTATCACGAAGATCAGGCCAAGCTTCCAGAAGCCGGGCTCTCCCCATGCGTTAGATGCCCAGAAAAGAAAGAAGGAAAGGGAGGTGAGAAAGAGACCCAGGAGAAACCAGGGGGTTCCCCATATATTCCGTTCAGCTATCACTATCCTGTTTTTTTTCATAAACCGGCCTCAGTAATAACCGATGGATGCAAGCTGTTCAGCCACCTTCAGCACCGGTTTCAGCTTTTCCTCAATCTCTGCAAACCAGTCGGGATCCTTCCATCTTCCGTCCGGCAACTGCTCGGCTGGCGGTTCCCATTCCCGGTGCCGGTAAAACAGATCAGGGATGGAGCGACCCAGAGCAGTTAGCTCCTCCTGACGGAATCCAAGTTCAAGCAGTTCCAACGCCCGCTTCTGTCCGGAACGATAGGCAGCCAGCTTGTCTGAAAGTTCAGGGTACTGTTCCAGTAGGGGAATCAATCCCAGCAAACAATCAACAAGCTGGTGCAGCTGCTGCTGCCGGTCTTCTGCCGTATAGAAGTACAGGTTTGCACTCACCTATAACGGCACCTGTTGCTTCAGAACCAGCCTGCCGAACAGGAACCAGAGCAGATAGCCGCCTGCTGCCAGCAGACCGCCGTTCAAGGCCCCCATCAGAATCGGGCCAAAGCGGGGAGGACGTTCCAGCACCCGAAAGCTGTCAGCCACCTTGCGGTTCAGCTCATCCCCCTGGCTGCCATCAGCTGCATCAAAGGTTGAGCTGATGATGTAGCCCCTGCCCTTGCCCGGCACCATGGTCTGGATCACCTTCAGATTAAAGCTCTTGCGTTCTTCAGGGGTATAACCCTGGAAGGTCTTGAAGCCGTAACGGGTGACCGACTGGATCGGTTGGGCCGGTTTGGTAATCAGGCTCAGTTCAGCCTGGCCAACAAGCTGCAGCGAGGTGATACCGTCAACCTCTACCAGATTTGATTCCAATAGCTTGTAGCCCTTCAGCTGTCGTGACAGTTCTGCGCTGATGACCTTGGTTGCCTGCTCTTTTTCCGACTCCGTCAGGGCAGGAAAGTTTTTCCCCTTGGTATCGATCACAATGATGTTGAAGTTTGGAGAGAACCCATCCGCCCCTTCAGGACTCTTCAGGTGGCTTGCCACAAAACCGGGATGCCGGTTGCTGATCAGTGCCCGCAGGTCTGACGGAAAGTGTCCCTTTATCTCAGTCATGACCTTGTCGTAGTTCTGGGGGGTGATGGTCAGCCAGTCAGGTGGTGCAGCATAGGCAAAATGGGACTTTTGATTGACAATAGCGCCATCAGGCAACGCCTTGCTTTGCGGGAAGTTCAACCACCAGAGAACCGAGGCGATCACCACCACCAGCACGGCTATGATACTGATTTCCAGCGGACCGGTGCCCGGTTGCTTGAGCGGTGGCGGCAAGGGAGCTTCAGGCGTACTGTTCCTGGCCGGATCATACTTGGCGTAGATGATACCGCAGGCAGCGCAACTGATAGCCTCAGGCTGTCGAACTCCACACTTGGGGCAGGTGGTTTCCCGTGGCGGAGACGGTGGTGGTAACGGAGGTGGTGACACTGCAGCGACAGGAGGGACAGCGGCAGGCTGCAGCGGCTCTATACTGCAGATAGCACCGGTGGCCAGGATGGCAGTCTGGTAGCGTTCGGCAGTGGCCCGGTCAAGACCTGATTTGAGCACGGTTTCAGACCGGCTGAAGAGCTGCTCAATCCGTTCGGCATCAAATTTTGTCAGCTGCTGCAGCCTGATTTTGACGGTTGCCGGATCGGCACCAGCGGCCACTTCTCCACGGAACAGAATTCTGAACTGGTTTTCCATAGCCTGGCTCCATGAGTTAGTAAGTCTGAAGCGTTACCAGATACCGTTGCAGAGCTTCATACTGCTGCGGCGTATTCATTCCCAACAGCACCCCTTGATCGGTAACCGGAATTTCAACCACCGGACAGTTGGCCAACAGCCCCCGCAGACCGTCTGTACCGGTATATGCAAGGATAGCACCAGACAGACGTTGATGCACAAGGGGAGGATGCCCCCGTTTACCGGCACAGCAAGGAATCACCGCATCGTTTTCAATCTGCTGTTCAAGGGCCTGAAAAAGCAGCTGCAGCGTCTGTTGACTGACCAGGGGAGTATCTACCGGATGGACAAAAAAGGGCTCACAGCAACCACCCAAAGCAACCACTCCTGACTTGACCGAGGAAAACATCCCTTCTTCCGGAACCGGATTTTCTACCAATGCAACGTTCAGATTCAGCTGACCTACCTGTTCATGATTCTTCCCGGTCACCACCACAATCCGGCGTACCCCGGCGGACTGATAGCTGCTGACAATCCGTTCAAGAACAAGCTTTCCGCCCAGGTCAAGCAGTGCCTTGTCACTGCCCATCCGGCTGGAAAAACCGGCAGCCAGAATAATGGCAGCAGTTTTAATCACTTACGCCTGCGAACGGCAATCAGTTCAGCCAGGACACTGACCGCAATCTCTGCCGGGGTTTCAGCACCAATCGGCAGCCCCACCGGGCAACGGACCCGTTCCAGGTCGGCATCGCTGACACCGACAGCACGCAGTTGACCGAACAGTTCTTCCCGTTTGCGGCGGCTGCCCACCATGCCGATATACCCGGCATCAGTTGCCAAGGCCTGTTCCAGCACAGTCTGGTCATGCTGGTGTCCATAGGTAACAATCAGCACAGAGGTAACTGGTGTAATCTGTTGACACTGCAGACAGCCCTGAAACCCTGCAACCAGAACGGTTTTAACAGCAGTAGTGAAACGGTCTGCAGCAAGCAGTTCAGCCCGATCATCAAGCACGCTGACCTTGAATCCTGCAATAAGTGCCATGGGTGCCAATGCCTGGGCAATATGCCCTGCCCCGCAGATCAACAGTTCAGGCACAGGCTGCAGGGGAAGACTGTAGCGATGCAGGGCATTAACAGATGGCAGATCAACAGACCAGCAGGCCTGGCCGTTATCAGTCAAGCCAACCAGCAGGTTGCAGGCCCTGCCTGCCTCCAGACCCGCTGCTGCTGCAGCAAAGACGGGGACCACATCAGAGGAAAGCCGTACCAGCAGCAGGGTAAGGCTGCCTCCGCACGGCATGCCATCCTGCTCCGGCAGTAACTGAAATGAGCGGA